>CBDVBC010000040.1:0-8562 GCA_965372125.1 Candidatus Hermodarchaeota archaeon
CCACTATCGCTGTGATTAACACCCCTGACTGCACTATTGCTGAAGGCTTGGCTAATGCTGGCACTTTGATTCTCAGCCAAGAACGACCTCTCTCTGAAGCAGAAAATATATCAGCTCAACTTGGGAAGCTAAGGCGTGTTGTAGGTATCAATGCGTTGGTAATGTTTAACCAGCAAGGGCGAAGCGAAAGAGAAGTCCTAGAGTACCTTATTGATTTTGGTGCTCTCGAAGAAGAATATGCCAAAGCCCGCCTCCCCTTCATGACCGATCCGATGTGGGCGCCTTATGGCTTTACATACTTCGTGGGCGCTTGGCTAGTCAAAGGCTTCTTTGACGCCGCCCAAGAAGGTGGAGTCATTAACGAATTTGTACAAGCACTGTATCACGAATTGCACACACCCACTACTCTTAAAGATCGAATCACTCAACTCGGTCTCAAGCTTCCTGCAGAAATCATATAGTATGCCGTCACTTTCCTATCAGGCATAAAAGCCAAATAACACTAATTCAAACATGAATCATGGGGGTTTACCTTGTCAAAATTAGGAGCTATCCAAGGAGTAAACGCAGTGCTTGACACATTTCTGGGTGCTAAAAGCGATGCTAGTAATGCTGAATTTATTATCGCGGGTGTTCCATTTGATGCCACAAGCACTTTTCGACGAGGAGCAAAAGAGGGTCCAGCAGCGATACGTACTGCTTCTCAACACCTAGAGAGCTTCTGCTTGTCGGAGGGAATCAATGTGGATGCTGAAACGATGTCTCTCGCAGATATCGGTGATATTGCAGTCTCCCCCACTTCTGCCAAGAGCATGCTACAATCTGTTGAAAAGGTTGTGAACACGCTTCACAGTAGTCAACGAAAAATCATTCTTCTTGGCGGTGAACACTCCATAACATTCGGTTCAGTAAGGGCTCTACCACGCGATATCATTCTCGTCCATATTGATGCGCACATGGATTTGCGAGACACCTACAATGGAACACCTTTTTCCCACGCATGCGTAATGCGACGAGTAGCTGAGCATATTGGCCCTGGCAATCTGTTCCAAGTAGGTATTCGTGCTGTTACTCAAGAAGAATATGATTACGCACAGGCACAAAAAATCAAATACTACACGACTCAAGATGTCGAGCAACATGGAGCCCAAACCATTGCTGACCGCCTCCTCTCCTCCATCCCCTTTGGCCCACCTCTTTACATCTCGATAGATTTGGATGTTCTTGATCCTGCTTTCGCTCCAGCTGTTGGTAATCCTGAGCCCGGTGGACTAACAACATTGCAGCTCCTCACTCTCCTTCGATTACTAACCCCTCGTGCTGACTTTCTTGACATTACAGAAGTAACTCCAAAATATGATCAAGGCATTACCGCTCTATGCGCCGCTCGCCTTGTCATAACTTACCTTTGCGCCAAGGCTCGTTATCAGACAGAAATGGAATAGAGTTAATTAACAAAAAAAGCAAACCTGACAAGTATACAGTGATGTCAGAATATTTGTTTATGATAAGAAAGTCATTCCGCTCCGCTTTATCCGAAGAGTGCCCGCAGCTCATCCATGGACAACTTTTGACCAGTTTTTTGCTTTCTACGAGCGCGCTCTGTTAAATCCTCCATTGCTTGGCGCTCCCTAGTTTCGCGTTCAGCTCGTTGACTGGCTCGTATCCCATCCAGTTGCCTCCTCAATTCTCTCTCTCGCTCCTCTAACTCCTCTATCCTTGCACGCATTTCATCTGCTTCTTGTAAGCATAAAACGAATTGTTGGTGTGCCTCTTGCGCCTCGGCTCGAGCAGGGCCAAGGCTCTCAGAAAACCCTATGATCTTTTGGTGCTTCTGTTGAGCCTTTTCTACTAGTGCAACCATCTGCTCATGATACTCTTGTGCTCTGTTTCGCGCTTCCTGTATCTCCTGCCACAATTGATCTAAATCTTCAGGGCGCGCTCCACCTAAGCGTTTTTCAACCTTTGCGGCGACCTCCATGGCAAGAGTAAGTTGGCTCATCTCAGCGAGAATTTCCCTTTCCTCATCAATTGAGGTTGATGTTGTTTGTTGACGCCATTCAAGTTCCCTAAACTGCTTCTGCAACTCCTCCAAAGACACATAATCATCTAGTTCAGCGAACTCTCCCCGAAGTTCTTGAAGCCTCTCTTGAAGCTCTCGTGCTCTTTCACCCTCTTCATTCCGTAAGCCTTTAAGCCGAGCAACCTCTGCGTTCAGCTCTTCCCTTTCGGCTCGCGGCTCTTCCATCTGCTCCCTGATGTCAGGACCGTCACCTCTTAACTCATCCCGCCGGTCACGCCACTCCCAAGCCCTGCTCTTGGTATCTCTAATAGCCCGGCTGCAAGCCCGAATAGCAGCTTGAACCTTTCGTAACTTTTCGATTACGGCTCCAAATTCTTCCTTCTGACTTGTGGAACTACCAGCCAATTACACGAACCGCCTTAGCCAAAATCTAGAATCACCATAACCCTTTCGCCTAAAGGTTTTTTGGGAGCTCGTTGGAACAACACATTAGGTGTTAGTATCTTGATTCCTCTACTCGAAATGGAAGAGAAACTCAAGCAAGTACGTGCTTTCATGAAACAATCAGGTATTGATGCATGGCTGATTTACGATTTCCGTGGGTGCGACCCGACCGGAAAGGCACTTCTCGGAGCTCTAGCACCTCACTCCCGTCAATACGCGATAATCATCGCTCAGGATGACCCAATCATTATCATCAAACCTCGTATCGAATCGCATGAACTTGCTGGGCTTTCTTCGAATCTTCTTGTAGCCGATTGTAGAACTCAAATTGAATTCCAGCAAGCCGTAGAGCAACATGCTAGTGGCTTCAGTCGAGTCGCTGCAAACTTTAGCACTAATCCACAGACTGACACTTTACCCGCTGGGCGTTTAGCTCTCCTCCGTTCCTCCCTCCCCAAAACCGAGTGGATCTCGGGCGAGAATCTTATGCAGATTATACATTCAGTTCTCACTAAAAATCAACTAGCCAGCCAAGAGAGGGCAGCTAAAACGTGTACGAGAATAATGGAGCAAGCGTTTGCGTTCATCGCTGAGCGAATCGGGGCTATTCGAGAGTGTGATGTAGCCAACTACATACTCGGCTGCTTCCAAGAGGAAAAACTCGAAACAGTCGATACACCAATCGTCGCGGTTCAATCGAATAGTGCCAATCCACACTACACACCTAGTGAAGCAAAGATTCGGAAGGACCAACTTGTAATGATTGATTTATGGGCAAAATGGGAAATCTTCGCAGACATCACTTGGATGGGCTACACTGGTACCAAACTTCCAACTGCAATCCAAGACGCTTGGGATGCTGTTTTACTGGCTAGAAAGACAGCCACAAACGCAATCAAGCCTAACATACCTAGCCGACTCCCAGACGAAAAAGCTCGCGAAATCCTCATAGCAGCTGGTTACAAAGACGCTATTATGCACCGTACAGGCCACAGCATAGACACAACGCTTCACGGGAAAGGCGCAAATCTTGATGGTTTTGAGATGCCGGAATCCCGTCTTCTTCTACCTGATTCAGTGGTCTCTGTTGAGCCGGGTGTATATCTCCCAAAGCAGTTCGGTGTCCGTAGCGAAATTGACGTTGTAATCACTAAAAGTGGCTCAAGAATCACAACACCCCCACAAGAAGCTGTCCTTTACATTTAACTTGATAATTAACAGCAAATATCTACTCAATCGGAAAAAATAAAACGGTTCTTCAGCAAGTTGAGAGTGAGAGTAAATGTCAGAAAAATACTTACTCCTTCTTGATTATTCGAGAGGGATAATCAAACCAATACCACTAACCCCAGAAGAGCTTACCAATGACCGAATCGTTATTGTTATAGATGAGTTGAACGAGTGCGTCTGGATTTGGAGAGGTTCTAGTACTTCCATGATTGAAAGCAGAGCTGCTGAACGTAAAGCACGGTCAATTACTAGTATTGGATTTCATATG
Organism: Candidatus Hermodarchaeota archaeon; assembly: GCA_965372125.1. Lineage (GTDB taxonomy): Archaea > Asgardarchaeota > Hermodarchaeia > Hermodarchaeales > Hermodarchaeaceae > YT-063. The sequence goes on from CBDVBC010000040.1 coordinate 3,966, forward strand.
CCAGGAAGCGGTTTGAAAATAGGGGGCCCTACTGTTAGCCGGATCGAAATAGTAAACGGCCAAACTCTTGATGATCCTGAAACAAAACAGACATATGACCTCCTTATGTTCACACTCAGTCAACAATTCGTCATTCAAGATGAAAAATTAGGAGGCTTCACTGGGGCCTTTATTCCCCCCGCCTCTCTACCCTCTGCTCCTTTACCTGGTGAGGCTGCCTCTGCTCCTCTACCAAGTGAGGTTGTTCCTTCAGCCTCTCCTAACCCGGAAACAGCACAGCCTGTGGCTGCTACACCTGTGTCTAGTGTAGAATCTTCAACGCCTTCATCCTCCACTTCACCAACTTCAACTGAAGCAGTGGAGTCCTCCTCACCTGCCCCTTCGGGGGATTTGAGTGTAGTTCGTGTTGGAATCCTCATTTCCAGTGTCTTAGAGTTCTTCTCAAGTGTCTTCTGCGCTATTAAACGTGGAGAGGACTCCGTGCTTTATAGCATTGAGGATTCAGACGGAATTCTCTGTGAAGTCGAAGTGAAAGGAGGCTCAATCCGTTTCCTACAGAGCTACAACTTCAGAGGTAAACGCGAAGATATCCTCGCACTCCTTCAGAAAAGACTTGCTAGCGCAGGGCTCTAGAATGAAACGGAAAGGTTCCTGCTTTGGTGCCTCTTGCCAGTACTTTTTTCAATGATTAAGAGCCTAGTTGCCTAGTGTGATTCGATTGGCGAATCTTCTGAAAATGTATGCGCAGTTAGAGGACCTGGGTGAGGTTTTGGAGAGTACGACTAGGACTCAGCTAACTTTGTCCTCCAAGAGCCCCACTATTTTAGGGATTAGTGAAGCACTAGAGGAAATTGTTCGAGAGATTAAAGAAGCAGTCCGATATCAACTCCACCAGTTAGAAAGTATATCGCGGACCGTGACTCCAAGAAGAGAGGCACTACAAATCATATCAGGACTGTGTATTGATATACTCGATGAACTCCCGGTTCTTCGTCAACATATTCAACGCTTCCATTCTCAGAGTCAACTTTTAAAGGGATTAACACAAATTCTAGATGTAACCTCTGAGATTGATTATGCAACCGACAGCCTGAAGACACTGCTAAGACTAACTCGCAGGATGCTAGCACAGATGACACGCTTGGAGGTCCTGACCAAGTAGAAGGGGAAATGAAAGAGAGGAGCCCTGAATGACGCGATTGATAATGCTAGAAATCGGGGGATTAGGATTTGTGCGTCCAATACGTCCCGCTTCCCGAAAACTCCGAAGCGATGCTTGTATAATGGTATTTAACGGGTACAAAGACGAGCTTTGGTTCTGGATAGGGAGTGCCGTGCAGCTTAAAAGTCGCAGAACTGCAACGGCAAAAGTTGAGAAGATTAGCCAAGAAGGCCACCGTTTAGGAGGCGAGGTTATTGCGGGTAAAGGGACAAAGGTGTTCACGGTAGACCAGGATTTGCTGGAAGAAAACTCCGAAATCGCTGGGCTGTACTCTGAGCTCGTTGCTTTACTTGATTCACCAATGATTGTCAAAACTGAAACTGATGCGCAGGGATCGTTGATTTATGCTGTATTTGGTGACTCGGAGGAACAAACCTCTGAAACCACATCCGAACCGACATCAGATCAAGCTGTGGTTTCTGAAACCAGAAGAGATGACACTGCAATTACGACAGAACCGGTTGAATTGAAAACTCGTTTTGGTCTAGAGGCAGCGTTAATGGCTATTATCAGAGTCCAACAAGACATTCATATAAGATACTCCTCTGACGGGAAAACTGAGGAACTAGTAATCGAAAGTGCAGATGGACTCCAGCATACGCTCAAACGAAAGGACGGAAAACTGAGGTTTTCGTGGGACTCGAAAACACCAAAAGAACTGAAGCGCTCAGTTAAGGAAGAGCTGAAAAGACTCGCTAGCTAGCATACACTAATAACACGTCTAGTCCTCGACCGAATATGTCATTTTTTTTCCTTGTAGCTACGCTTTCCGCATCTTATGCCTACATCGGAGGAGCAATCAAGTTCCTAGACGATGTCCATGATCGCAGTTGGCTTTTTCGTGGGCGTACACCAATCTGCTGGGGGCTAACGTTAGGTGTGTCGTTGCTTAGTGGGCTCTGGATGGCACTAGATACATATTCTGCCGTATTAGCGTTGTCCCTCATAACTGGTCTGCTACTCGCTTGGAAATTAGACAATCGCTACTTCATAACAATCTCCCTACTCACCCTTCTTGTCGCGTTTCTTCTTGGGTTTCGCTGGTTTTCTCTATTACCCTCTCTCCTGACACTTGTTATTCTCATACCAGTATTTGCTATTGACGAGGCACTCCACGCTCTCACCAAGTTCACTCATCATATTATACCTCGGTGGTTACTGCATCGACGTCCACTAGCTAAGATAATGGTAATAGTATTGTCCTACTGCAGCCTTTTCACCTTCCCCCACGCTCTCGCTTTTTGGAGTTTCGATATTGCCTATGATATTGTTGGATTTCTCTCTGCGCGTAAGTTTCTTTCACAAACACCTTATTCTAACTCCGAAGTAGAGCTTTAGGTGCAATTATTTTCTGTTAGCAATTTAATCGTTGGAACCTTCAATAAATAGCTAGATTTCTAGCTCAGTGAAGAAAAATAACTCCCCTCTCATCGCATTATTTCGCTGTCTATAGCCCGGGCCCTTAATCTAGCTCCCGAATAAATCATAGTCATCACCAGATTCGTCTGCCTCCTCCTTTTCCTCTTCTAACTCGGAAGGGGTTTCTTCCGCTGATTCAGCAAGTTGGTCTAGGAGTGCAGGGTCATCTCCCAATGTTTGGGACAGCTGTTTCCGCATTTTATCAGTGACTGACACGGGCTCAGCAGGAGGTGGGATATCTTCTGTTGTTGGCTCATTTCCGAAAGAAGAATCTATTCGATACTCCCCGTTCTCAAGAATTTTTGGTTGCTGACCAAAGACCTGGATAAATCTTTCAGCGTCCTCTGGTGCAGCTGCTTGGAATAGGGAAAATACGATGTCGTCATTCTGGCAAAAGAAGTGAAGAAGTAGCCGAGGTGTCCTAACTTTAAATTCACTAGGGCCTTGTGGTGTGATGGTTGCTTCACCATAAACATCAGATGCTGCAAATAACACCTTTCCAGCTAATTGCTCTTCATATGAAAGAAGCCGGCGGGTTGCTCGAATTGATTTCGCACGAATTGACCTTGTTGAAGGATCAGGAGTGAAGGCTTCATCAAAAGTCTCAAGTCTCTTCTGGAAAGCCTCTGCAATCGTGCTTTCAGGCGTCTCAACTTCCTTCCCCACAGAAACAAAAAGCGCATCTACCTTCGGGTAGGTCTTGAACAAATGATGTAATTCGCTTATCCTTGAATCTGTTGATTCACCACTCACCTCGATGAATTCCGTACACCTGGCTCCAATGGTGAAATCTTGTATCTTGAAGCCGTTACACAAAATGAAACGCGCTTGACGTATAGCCGTGGTTCGTTGCACTATATTTGTTGCCAGACCTAGCCAAACCCAGATTCTTGCTTCCGGCTCATCGATGACAAGAACGACTCTTCCGTCCATCAGGTGGTCCGGGTCCCAAGAGAGGGGCTGTAACTCGCCGCTCTCCGCAACCTCGATTAGTGCTAGATATCTTTTCATTATAGTCACCTAGAAAGGAGGGTCTCCATTACAGACTAGACCCCTCTACGCCTTTGTAAGACAAATGGCATTTTTCCTACGGGTTATATGAGGAAGGCGTGATATATCAAAGTTAGGTTAATGTCCGCCCCGTATTTCGGCTAGAATTTGCTGAGCTCGATCGAATCTTACCCGATTGTCGGCTACCATCCTTTGAGCCACCAAGTCGATTTCTTTGCCCTTAGCGCCTGCGGCAACAGCAACATTGCGTGAATGCAACTTCATGTGGCCTGCTTGGATGCCTTCTTGACTCAGCGCCCTCAGAGCAGCTAGGTTCTGGGCAAGACCAACACTTACTATGACTTCAGCTAGTTCACGAGCAGATTTGATGCCAAGAATTTTAACACATAACTGAGCTACTGGATGCGTCCGGGTAGCACCGCCCACTAATCCAACGGCAAGAGGCATTTCGATGGAACCATGTAAGTCGCCATCGGGAGTTTCTTCGAAGTGAGTGAGGGATTGATAGCCACCCTCACGTGTGGCAGCGAAGGTATGAGCACCAGCTTCAACAGCACGGAAATCTTGACCAGTCGCTATTAGAACCGCGTCAATGCCATTCATGATTCCTTTATTATGAGTGGAGCATCTGAAGGGATCAGCTTGCGCGAAGGCATAAGCGTGGAGGATGCCCTCTACCACTTTGTTGCCGCCGAGAGCCTCCTTAGGGAAGGTGGCTTCTGCCCGCGCTAAACGGTATACAGCGAGGTTGGAAAGGATTCGGAGATAGACTCTCCCACCTGTGATGTCCTCCACAAGAGGTGCTAAGGCCTCGCACATCGTGTTAACAGCGTTTGCTCCCATGGCGTCTTTACAATCCACAAGAAGATGAACAACTAGCATTGGACCTAGCTGTGTCTCAAGTCGGCGAACCATTAAATCTCGAGCGCCTCCTCCAACCTTGAC
>CBDVBC010000041.1:0-8530 GCA_965372125.1 Candidatus Hermodarchaeota archaeon
CTCTCCCTTTGAAAAACCCTTTCCTTCCCCCTTCTTGTAAAACTTCACAACAACAAAACAAGTCCTTTCCATTGTGTAGACGTTCGAGAGGGCATTTCACCACCCTTGAAGAGCGTGGCAACGTTTACCCGGAGAACCCCCCCTCAGACCACCCTTCACCTGAATCCTCCTCCCAGTCAATCATACTGCGCTGAACACTTTCGATGTTCGCGTCGCTCTCCCGCAACTCCTCTGGTGAGGGAGGCTCCTCGCGGATCGCCTGTTCTGCCTCCGCAAAAGGATTATCCTCCTTAAAATCAGAATGGGGTACGTGAGACTCGCCTTCACGTCCCTCCTCCTCAAAGGGGAGGCTGGTATCTTTCTCTTCGAGGGTGGTTGTATTCTCGTGGAGTTGCTCGATTTCGTGTTCGAGTGCTTCAAGCCGCCCACCCACATCATCACTCGATGGCGACTGCTTCAGCTCTTCGACTTGTTGCTCCAGACCATCTATTTTTCTCAAGAAGTCGATATCGGTTTCGACGGATTCTAGGAAAGCGTCACTGACCCGTAGTTCATCCGGTGAGGGAGGATTCTCGCGGAGCGTCTCCTCCACTCTCTCAAAGACCTGAACCGCACCCCGGTCAGTTATTTGGGAGTGAGGGAGTGCTTCGCCTTGGAGGGGCTCCCTAACCTCGTGGTCAAGGACAGTCCTGTGTTGGGTGCTTTCCCTTAGTGCTTCAATTTTGTTGTCGAGTGAGTCGATACGGGCTTCAAAGCTGCTCTCTGTTGGGGGGATGGGTCTGGGAACCTCTTGTCGGGCAATCCTTGTGGGAGGGGTTCCGCTGCTCTCTGTGTAGTCTTTGAGTAGGGGGTTTTCTCTTGGGCGTTCCTGTTGCATTTCTATCCTGAGCCTTTCAATGTCGCTGTCGATACGGTCATATCGAGCAACCACCTTGTCTCTGCCCGTCACCTGATCATATTCCATGACCAGTTGCATGAAACTGACTTGGCGTTCAAGGGCCGCTATTTTGGCTTCACTTACGCTCTCTGGTGCAAAGCGTATGCTGTTCCGGGGGAGTGGAGAATCCTGCCCTGTCAAGGGGCTCTCTTTTGGGGCGTGGGGGATGTTGAAGTTTTCTCGGTGTTTGAGTTTCTCTAGCTGGGAGGCGATGCGCGCGGTGTGGGCTTCTCGTCTGTATTCTGGTGAAACCGATTCGTATTTGGTTAGGAGGTCTTCCAGCACTCTGACTCGCGTGGCAAAGTCCATCCTGTCCCGATACACTACTTCTGTGAAACCAGATACTGCTTCTCTTTGTATCTCTGCTCTATCTCTCCGTTGATGATAAGGTTCCTGTTCAATGAGTGCAGCCTCTAGACCGGTTTTATCCATCTCTGCCCGCACAGCTGTACGTTGAGGTGTCTCCACCTCATCTTTTTGTAAAGACCTTGTAACATCAGGGCGCACTTCAAGGCGTTCCTGTGTATGGGTTGGGCTCCTGTGAATACTGGCTTCGCTTTCTTGTGGTTCATGTCTGAGTTCTGTAATTTCTTCTTTTGGGTCCCTTTGAAGTGTCTCAAGTGTCTTCGCAGCCTGCGCCTGAAGCTTCATTGTCTTGGACTTTGCCCCTTGAACACTAGATACTGCTTCTATTTGCGACTTTACCTTATCTTTCTGGAGAGGATGAATCTCCGGATCAACAGGCGCAGCCTCTAGACTGGTTTCCTCCTTCCCTGCTCTCTTGTCTGAATGTGGGTGTCTTTCTACATCCTCATCTCGTATTGTCCTCCCTATTCCAGGAGGTTCTTGTGCTTGGGTTGTGGTTCTATGTATGTCTGCTTTGCCTTCCTGTGTTTCAAGCCTATTCTCCACAATCTCTTCTCTCGCGTCACTTTGGAGTGTCTCGGTGAAGGTACCCCCACTCGGTGAAGATATTTTCTCCTCTTCGGTCGCCCGCTCCTGTGCCCTTCTGGTTTTATTGAGTGCCTTGATGGATGCTTGTTTTATTTGTGCATCGGGATCGTTTTGGGTCTCTGACAATAAACTAGTAGCCCGCGGGTCGCTTATCCTCCCGAGTGCCATAATCCACAGGACCCGTAAATCCGTAGAACGCTTGGTATCTTCTTGTAGATAGAGTGGTTCTTTGGGGTATGTCTTTATCAGGGCGTCTACTGCCTCGCGCCCCCCTGTTTTTCCCAAGGCTTTTACTGCCACGCCTCGAATCCTTAAGTTACGATACTCTAGTAGAGGGGTGAGGTACTGAGTGCCTACGGGTTCTCTGAGTTTCCCTATCTCTTGTACCGTCCTCATAGCCTCGACCAAGGCGTCGACAGAATCTGGTGACGGGGACGGTTTCTCCAGCTCTTCCAAGTGGGCTTCTAATCCTTTCAATTCTCGTTCTAGCCGTTGTACCGCTACGTCTAGTCGGGGATGTGAGGACATCTCATCATAATCTCTTTCTAGCGCCTCTCTTACCCTGATGTTCTGGCTCTGATAGAATGCAATAATCTTCTCGATATGGGGGCATCGTTCCAGAAGACCTCTGTCAAGGTGTATCGCGTCCCTCTCTTGGGGTTGTAACACCCAGCCTCCATCACCAGTTGGGCACGCCTCTGAGAGAGCATGTCTTACAGTTAAAGGGATCTTTTCTCCCAGCCAATCCCTAAACCGTGTTTTTTCATCGATTCCGGTTTTTTTGCATATTCTTCTTACCAAACCCGAAATTGACCCTTTATGCGGCTTCATCCTTTGAAACTCAAAGTATGCACGGACTACGACCCAGTCCACCTTTAAATCGCCCTTTTCTAATACCAGTCTAATACTGGCCAGCTTTGATGTGGTTCCAGTTAAATCGTAGAGGAGTTGTGCGATACGACTATGAGAACGTCCGGTATTTGAACCAAGTTTACATATCAGAGCCCGATAGGGAAGATTGAATCCTTTATTATATTTGGCACCTCTTGTACGGGAGGAAACAATTTTTAACTGTCTCTCGACGACCTCTTGTCTGCCCGTGGCACTCCTAAAAACGGGTAACTCGACAGCTAGTTGAAAATCCTTTACTATGTTTATATAACGTGATCCGCCAGTGGACTGTACCCCAACAGAGTCTAGTAACTTCCTCACGAACGGAGTCTGTGTTACGGCTGCAACTCCCATCCATTTATTTACATCTAGCGAATTCACCGCCCCGTCCCCGTCAAATATACCCTGAATTACTGCGATGCGAAACTCTCTAGGCATTTCGAGTATCCATTCAGCCTTGGAGCAGTATTTAGTGTGGGTTCCTCCCTTGGGGAGACAGAGGACCTTTTCGTGGAAGAATTTTAGGAAACCACTATTTCGAGTTATCCAAGTATTAGTTGGAAAAAGTGAGAAGGTTCTTGGGTCAATACTCCTGAATTGTCGGGAGCCTTTTTTTATTAATACACCTAGACAACACCAGTAGTATAGGAAGTGCTCACCCATCTCTTTTGACCAGTAATAACTACTTGAAAGCTCCAACTTGGCAGCCCCTCCGTTGACCGTTCCATCACTGAGCATGATTCCGACGAGGTAAGCGAGCGCGTCCATCTTCTGTTCGAGGGTCTCTACCTCTCCGAATCTCTCCTTCCATTCCGCTAACTGTTCGCGACTCACACCATGTATCTCAAGCACCCTGAAATACCGCTCCCGTTCTTCGACCTCTTTGGGGATACCTAGGTTCTCAACTAATTCTCCGAGATTGTCTGCTCTTAGTTCGGTGGGGACCTGAACCAAGCGACTCATCGTTCGTGTGTCATCCCCGGGTTTTTCTCTACGGGCGATATCGACCCACGCCCATCCATCCTTTGGTCTCTCAGAGGGAATTTGAATAGTGAGTTTTAGGACATCGTTAATAGGACTTCTTCCGAGTTCGCGTGAACTAGCAGAATCCAAGCTCCCCACTCTGAGTAACGGGTAAAGAATCAAGTAATGTTCCGCCCGCTCTATCTCGCTCTGGAAAGTTGAGCGTTCTCTAACAACGTCTTCATGGTAGAAACAATCAAGGCGTTCTTGGATGTCTTGAATTGTCCGGATGCACCCCTTCTCCAATAATCTATACTGTTTGATTACCGATTCTAGGTGATTATTACAAAAACCTTCGAGGCGACTAACATATACAAGAAATGATTGTTCTCCATAAGCCTTCCTACCAAATCTGAATCGAGGATTGAGTTTGTGTGGGCTTCGCAGGATTTCCTCCATAACACCCTCCCCTACGCACTCTCTGAGTAGTAACCGACCTTTCATCTCCCTGTGATGTGAGTCGAAAAGAGAACCAGCCAAGGTCATAGGTAGGGTTCGCAACACTAAGCCATAGGTTTCCCAATCGCCGATGATGAACGTCGTTCCGGCAGCCTTCGCCGCCCTCACTTTTTCTAATAATAAATCAGTAGCCTCATCATCTATGAGCTCCCGTGCCGCCTCAGCCACCTCGGTTCGGGGCGTTCCCTCCGCAGGGATAATTTTAGTGCGTTGGGCGGCATCTTCTGCGGCACGGAGTATTTCATATGACGAATCAGCGTAGTTGTAGCATTGGTCGGCTATCTCTTCCACGCGCCCGAATATAGCCCGACTCAGTTCATATTTGTGTGTATGCCCAGACTTGCTTTTGCCTAATGAGCCGGTCTGTGTCCCTACGATTTCGTAAATAACTTTAAAATTCCTAACGAGACATGAGAGAAATCTAATATCCGCCTCGTCACCTGTCATCTCCTTAATCCCTTCGGACAAACTCCTCGTTTCCGTTTCTGTCCCTCTCTTTAATATCTCAACAATTTTAGGGATAACTGGATCAGATACGTCTAACCGACACTTGAGTGAATGATTGTTTTTTAAACCTAGTTTCGGAAAAACATGAGTAATGGATAGAACCTCTCCCATATACGGGCGAAGACGTTCTATTCTCGCCCATAGGATGACCTGGGCTTTTAGCTGGTTGTATTTTTCTTTTCCTCCCTCTACCTCGTAAAGGACTCCTTGAAGGTCTTCGATCTTAGTTATCACCCACTCGACTTTTGGGCTGAAGGGGATTGTCCTCTCGATTTCTCCCATCCACTCCTTTTCTTGCACCCTCTTGATATCCTGTAATATCCTAGGGACACCTGGGTATTGTGTCTGATGGCGTTTGTCGAACCTTTCTAATACTTCGAGGTTTTTCTGGTATTTCTCTTGTTCCCTGATCTCAGCGAACATGTCTCTCTCGAGCATAGCCTTCACAACATCTATACCGTGAATCTTTGTGATGTCCACTGATAGAAACCAGCCCCGAAACTCCTCTTCTGACATGGCGCGAATCTCTCTAGCACTTGTTAGCTCCGCTTGTTTATCGAGGGACTCTAGGATGCTCTGCCTTAATTTCTCTAATTCGTAAGGCGGTTCCCCCAAGGCATATCCCAGTTCCTCTTTGGTCGTAGTTGCTTCACTGAGCTCTTTTGCCCTGGTCTTTCCCTTTACCTCGTGTTCGTCGTCGTCTCTGAAGACCTCGATTCTTGTCATTCTATTCACTCATTCATCATTATCCTAACATTTTCGAAATTTGTCTAAAAAACCGCCCATTTTAGTTCATTAAAATATGTTTTGGCTCCCCCCTTTGCTTGAGATGCGATTTGGTTTGCTTCGTCTAGCCCGGGCGTCTAGCACCCCCGACCTGATAGGGAATAGGTGTCAGTCCTTCAGGTGCCGACAACATCACCGTTCCACTCCTAACAACAGTAATCATCTTCTGCGTCGCAATTGTCATTCATCCGCTTATACTGCCTAGTATTTTACCTTAGTTTCATGGCTTGCTAGACACTTAATAGATGGTTGCTCTGGTGTACGTGCCTCCACTCCATTTTGTTTTTATAGCAGACGAAGAGGTTTCTATGTAGCGGTGTTGCGGTACAACAATCGCATTTCTACAAGTTAGTTTCTTGGCGATAAAGTTGAGTAGTATCCGTAGTCCTTGGGAACTTGATAAGGTTCTGCAGAAAATAGCGAATCAGGTTCATGCATTAGACGAGAAGCGGAGTGCCTTCACTTCTGTTCTTCGGGAAGCCCGGTTTGACATTGACCTCCTAGCTGAACTCCCTTTGGCTCAGCGGAATCTCGTAGAGAACCAGTTAGCATCGAAGTTAACACCAATAGATTTGGGAGGGTTACGCATCTGCGCAGTAGATGGTGGGTTACTGAAGAAATCATTACGCGGGCTCGAGCTCGTGATTACACGGGCAATTGCTACCATCTTCGAGTACAATCCTTCGGGGCGTGTTTCCGCTAGATATTGGCCCCAGCAGGGAGCTCTACCAAGGGTGAAGGCGAACCTCTACCCGATATCACGACGAGAAGCAGAGATTAGCGCCTCCCTCGAAAGAGTGAAAGAGGAGCTACAAGTAGCAATTCGAGTACAGGATCGCCACCCTTCTGAACTCCTGTTATTAGATGGTTCAATCCTGCCTCAGATCACTGACCATCCATCTCCCCATTCGACATTGGCTTCTAAACATAAGAAGATTCGTTCGCTCTATGATGAGTTATACACAAAGACCGAAGACACGGGAACCCTACTAGCAGGTGTTGTTAAAGACAGTCGGAGCAACCGGTTCATGAACCTGTTGGGTGAACTATTACCACATCTGATACAACGATATCCACAATTATCAGCACTCCTAGATTGTGATTACCGCTCGGCCTTGAAGAGCATTTACGACAGCGAGTTCTTTTTCCGGATACTGGAACCAGGTGAACGATCCTGTATTTTCCGTCTAGAAGAAGTGACACTTGGGGGGTTGAAAGCTCAGGATAGAAGCCAGACCGAGCCGAAGAGAACTGTCGTTGGCTTCTTCACGCGAACAGCGAAATACGATTACCCTCTCCGGGTTGAGGTATTTGTACCCAAACACTACAACCCCAAAGAAGTGGTTACAAAGGTAAGTGCTATGCTTTCCTCAGATAGCGATACGTTCGCTTTACCTTCAGTCTTGATCGAAGCGGATTCACAAGCACGGTTAGTTGAAAGAGATATGGATTTCATATTCACTCAACTTGTTCAACGCATCGGCCACCCAGCCAACTTTATGAAGCAACGCCGAGAGCGAATGCCATTCCACTAGATACAAAGGTGATGATATGATAATAAGCGATGTCCTAGGAACAATAGTTTGTCACCAAGACGGCACCCCCAACACTGAAAAATTCTATTTTGTTGTTGGCGGACTAGACCTTCAAGAAAAACATACACCTGTTCACGTTGGTCAATACGTTTCCGTTAAAACTAATGAAGGTCTTTTGATTGCTTTCATCGAAACCCTAACGAAAACCAATCGCTATTTTGCACAAGCAGACGCCGTCCATGATTTCACTAGAACAGGAAAATCCTTCAGCGGCATCTTTCCAGTCGACCTCTGGGAATATTTGCTCGCAGAAGCCAAACCCTTAGGACTCTTTAAAGAGGGGAGAGTAAAACGACTGACCTACCCTCCATCACCTGGAGCACAAGTTCGTGTACCAGATGACAAAGTGCTTGCTGATTTCCTCGGTTTTTCTGCTCAAGGTATCCATCTAGGAAAGCTGCTTTTCCATGATATCCCTGCTACCTTCAATTTGACACGGATGTTTCAGAAACACGTAGCTCTTCTCGCAATGAGTGGGGCGGGGAAAAGTTACGCGGCAGCTGTAATGATTGAAGAGCTACTTTTGCGCAAGCCTGAGGATGGGCGCCCTGCAATCCTCATCTTAGATGTCCATGGTGAATACGCTGGATTAGAAGAAGCCCACTCAGCTAGCGGAGCTAGCTTTGAAGATAAAATCACAGTAATCCGTAGCCCCTTAATCGAGTTGGCTACACCGAAACTGAACTCTGTTGACTTTGCCCGATACTCACCCGATATGAGTGGCATCCAAATCCGAGTGCTAACGCGCCTAATAAGAACACTCAGGAAAGCACGAAAAGGAAAAATCTACGGCCTCGACGACCTCATAGCTGCAGTTGAAAACGATCCCTCTGGAAATGTCCGCACACGAGAAGCATTACTAGGCTGGCTCGACAACCTGCACCGCTTGAATCTGTTCGGGAAGACCTCAACGCCTGATTGGTTAAAAATAATGGTTCCAGGAAAAGCAGTAATCCTTGACTTAAGTGACACAATTTCTCTTCGGAAGAAACAGATAATCGCCGCTGAAATTATACGGCAACTGTTTTACCTTCGACGGGAGAGCCTGATTCCGCCAACCATAATTCTAGTCGAGGAAGCGCACCAATTCTGTCCAGAGGCACGGCGAGGGCTTGCATTCTCAAAGGGCATCCTTGAAACTGTCGCGCGGGAAGGACGGAAGTATAATCTCGGGCTTGCCCTAATTAGTCAACGTCCCGTTCGTCTTTCGACTACCGTCTTAAGTCAATGCGGAACCAACATCTTCCTTAGAATCACGAATCCCTATGATCTGGACCATCTCAAATCCAGCTCGGAACGGATTACGAAGTCTACACTTAATTCTATTTCCAGCCTAGGTGTTGGTGAAGCCCTAGTGGTGGGTCAGGGAACCCGGTTC
>CBDVBC010000042.1:0-8493 GCA_965372125.1 Candidatus Hermodarchaeota archaeon
AGCTATTCGTGTGTTTCCCGCGGAGAAGATAAAGGGTTGAGCCTCGCGAAGGCGAATTGCACCTGTAGTGCTGTATCTGACGTGCCCGATTCCCGCCCATCCTTGCCTCCGATCTATTTCTGTGCCTGAGAAATTACTAACTAGTCCCTTTCTTCTACGGCTTACAAGCCCTTCTTCAGAAACAGTACATAACCCGCTACTCTCTTGGCCCCGATGCTGCAGAGCTAATAGACCGATGTAAATTTGGGGTGCAACCCGAGTCGGGGAGGCAGCACGAATACCTATAACGCCACATGCTTCTTTTACCTTCATCTTAGATACCTCAACTGATGATTTCTCCAAGTCTTCCTGTACGCTTGGCTTCTTTCATCTCCCAAGCAATTCGCCTTCCAGTAGACATAGGCTCTCCCCACAAGTAGCACGAGTATGGAGAACCTAATGGGAAAAGGTTGGTTCCAGCTACTATTCGTGCTGAGATTTCAAAGACTACGAACTCCAACTCTGAAGTACAAATCATTTCTAAGCAGAAGGGACCAGTCAAACCAGGTGGGAAGAGCTTCTGTGAACTCCTTATTGTTTGCTCTCCGAGAGACAGCACTTCTGGTAACAAGGATTCGCGAAGCACCATTGGTGTATTACCTACGACAACATAGGAAGGATAAACACCCAATTCCGCTAATTCCTGTCTTGTGGATCCTACTCTGTGGAGTTCATCGATGTTCGACTCGAGCCGTTGGTCCATACTCAACAACTCTAACCGCTTCATTATTGGTGAATAGAAATAATGTACATAGCATCGAACCCCAATCACGTACTCTTGGATAACGGCTGTTTCTGCATCTAACCCGCTTATTTTCTCCTCTTTTAGCGATTTTTCCATGAGTCGGTGATATTCCTCCTCGGAGGCAACTAAAAGGAATCCCCGCCCTCCTTTAGCCCCGTGAAATTTAACGATGCAGAGTCTGTCAATCTCGTGGGGTTCAAACTTCTTCGGAAGGCGTAGTTTTGCGTCAGAAAGCCACTTCAGCTCTTGATGTCGGTCACCCTCCCACTTTAAGCTCATTTTATTCCCAAAGGTGGGCACACGGAGATTCTTTAGAATTCATGAAGGTCCAATATACTCGACAAAGGATCCGTGAGGAACTATTACCGCGCCTGCATCAATTAGCCGGTCTTGGATTGCTGGCTGTAGAATTTCGGTAAAGTCGTCTACTAGTATGAATTCATCTGGTGCGCCATAGGGGAATGCCTCGTAGAGGTGTTTTCGGTCAGTTCTACAAACACCAATGGTCTTGATACCCTCTTGACGTGCTCCATAGAAAATCTGGAGAGCAGTGTGGCTGCAGATAGTTGCGATTTTCAGATCCTTATTTGCGTAGCTCTGCAACACGTCTGTATTCAAGTAATCACCTCGGCGAGTTTAGATTGTTTTAGTGCATGCTTAATCTCCATCATACAAAGCTCGAGTGGTGAGTGGATTTCATAGTTGTACTTGAGGGAGAGGCGGTGCATTTCTGGTGAAGAAGGACCAACACACGGACTTCCAGGAATGCGTGGACTTACATCAAAGACAACAAAATCTGGTGGCTGAGGTATTGCGCCTTGCAACGAGAATGGTCCAATTATTCCTGGTGGGAAGTATTTCTTTGAGGCTTCTATGAACCGTCTACCTGCTTCATAGATTAGAGGTTTCTTAGATTCTCTCATTGTCAAACCAAAGTGCCCGATGGGCTCTATTATAACTGGCACATCAATTTTCAACTGCTCCTTAGCGGGGAGGGCTAGAATTCCACCGATGTTTGTTTGCACCCTGTCTTCAAAGCCGACAAAGTCAAAACCTGGCAACACTGTGTATGCGACGAAGTTAGCGTGAAACCTAGGACCGATTATGAATTCCTCAATTCGCGCAGTAGCAAGATCCTCTTTACGTATAAATCCGCTATCAACAAGCTCCTTTGCTTGAGTATAATATTCCTCAGGAGAACTGGAGTAGAAGAAAGCACGCTCAACACTCTCCTCCTTGCGTTGGAGCTTCACAACAACGAGGCGGTCAATTTCATCTGGGCTTGTGAACTCCTGAGGGGTTCTAATACCAGCTTTTTCCAGTAACCAGTACTGGTTTTTTTGTACTGTTCGTTCTTCGATACGGAGCATGAAACGATTGCCATACATAGGGACTAGGAACTTGTCTTCGATGTTATCATAACCTACATAGACAGAGAAGGACCGGTTGGGGAGAAATACAGTATTTAGCTCGCGGAGTTGCTCTTGGACCTCAAGGATATCTTTGAACTGGTCTAAAACAATGACGTGATCGAACAGGTGTCTACTATAATCAGCATAAAGGGTTTCGCGCCCCTTTTGGCAGATGACAACTGTCTCCAATCCAGCGGATTTAGCAGCCATTCCCACTTCTTCCGCTGAATGGGAACCTAGCACACCGACTGTTACTTTCTGGTAATTACGAGCAATTGATTGGACTTCATCCCGTTTTATTGGCATAATTTCACCTTCGGAGAAAATCTAGTGCTTTATGAGTGTGAACAATCTTCTCAATAACTTCTCCTAGAGCTGACGTAATTTTCTCATAACGTTGCTCTAGCTCTCCTGCACACTGTTCGACAACCTCTTTTCTTCTTTCTTTTGGAACGCCTCTGAGTCGCTGTCGAAGGAATTCCTTATCATAAAATTCCGGTGCCTCTTGGAGGTTTAACCGGGTTCTAGCTAATGAATCGGGAGTGCAAGCACGGAATTCATCTGGACCAAAAGAATCAATCACAAAGAGATTTCCCTCCTCGTCCAGCCCGTATTCTAGTTTCCCGTCGATGAAGACAAATCCTGATGCTGCAAAGACATACTTCAATATGGAACCGATGTGCTCGGTGACCTCTTTGGCTTGTTGCAGCGCCGTTTCTATAACATCCTCCTGATAGTCAGATAGGTGTTCTTTAACAATGAGTGGCATTTCCTCTTGTAATACAATCCTGTCTCGTTGCTCTAGTTTAGTTGTTATCTCAAAGAAAGGCTGAGGAAACGCCTCGAATTCTGTCCCATTCATTCCCTCTGGCAGCTCGAGTTCTCCACGCGCATGGCGCTTGATTGCACTGCCCATTAGAACGTTCCTCACTATGAACTCGAAGGGAAGACGTATTAGCTTCCTAACAATCATCTGATCAGAGCCCCACTGAAGCAGATGAGTTGGAATGTCTAGCTTCTCAAATAGTGTAAATATCATTGCAGAGCATTCACATAGTAGCTCTCCTCGCTTTGGAGTAGTAGTACCCACAACTCCATCAAAGGCTGATATGCGACTTGTGAAGACAAAGCCTAGCCGCTCACCATCTAGAGAGTAAATGTCCTTATTCTTCCCCTTACTAACAAGGCTCGCTGGTTGTCCTAAAATCATCAAAGAAATCGCCTCCTAGCATAATCAACTGCGTTCTTGAAGAGGGGAAGCCATCCACTGAATTCTGAGGAGTTGGATAATCGGGTCCAGAAGGGGTGCTGATATCGGTGGATAAACTTCTCAGGGTGCGGCATCAAACCGAGGATAGTGCCATGTTCATCACAAATGCCTGCGATATTCGCGACAGAACCATTTGGATTCCATGGATATCCTGCAAGTTCACCTTCAGGATTGACATATCTAAACACTATCTGGTCGTTTTCCTCTAAACGCTTGATGCCTGATTCCTCCATTACAAATTTTCCTTCTCCATGATTGACTGGTACGTACAACTGTTTAGTAAGAGATTTTGTAAAAACGCATGTTCCCCGGTTTTCGTGTTTCAGATAAATCCAACGGTCAATGAAAAGAGCTCTATCATTGGTGGCAAGGGTGGCTTGTTGATCTCGCCGTCTATCCAGTGCGGGTAAGAACCCCGCCTTTACTAGTGCTTGAAAACCGTTACAAATCCCCAATATAGGCTTAGATCGGTCAATGAACTGTACGACATCCTTGCGAAGGCGATACTTCAAATCGTTGGCAAGCAGTTTTCCTGCAGCCACATAGTCGCCATAAGAAAATCCCCCCGGGATGGCTAGAATATGATATTCTTCAAGGGAATGCTTCCCCCTAATTAGTTCGTTGATGTGAATCCGCTCTGCTTGTGAACCGGCCTGGCGGAATGCCTCCACTAGTTCGACATCACAATTGGTTCCATCAACCCGAAGAACAATGGTTCGCACAGTCAATACGATTTCACCACTTAAAGGTCGATTGCCAAACCTCTTTCAATACGTCAAGCAGCTCCTCTACGATTATTGTTCCGTTAACACCTTCTACAACCAGCCTTCTTGCCTTTGTGACTTCCCCAATCTTCAGGCAAACAGTATCAGCCATTACTTGTTCAAATTCACTAGCGCGGCTACTCGCGACCTCAACAATGAACCGACTGTTGGATTCCGAAAAGAGAATCTTATCATTTTGAGCCATTGTTGAAGGAACCGAACCCAGTTTCAGGCGAATCCCTAGATTACCTGCAAACGCCATCTCCGCAGCTGCAATGCCTATTCCACCCTCAGAACAATCGTGACATGCTCTAACTAGTCCAGCGTCCATCGCTCGAATCAACGCGTCCATATTCGCCTTGGCGGTTTTAATTCTCACAGTAGGAACATTGTTTCCAACAAAGCCGCGAACCGCATAATAGTGGGATCCCCCTAGTTCATCAAACGTTTCACCAACAATGTAGAGGGGATTTCCCACTTCCTTGGCATCCATGGTCACAGCGTTCCGTACATCAGGAATAATTCCTACGGCGGTGATCACTAGAGTAGGGGGGATTGCGATTGCTTTCCCGTCCTCATGAATATATTCGTTGTATAGGCTGTCTTTTCCTGAGATGAAGGGAGTACCGAATCCCAAGGCAGCATCGTAGCATCCTCTTGCTGCGTCAAGTAGTTTACCGAGTTGTTCTGGGCGTTCAGGATTTCCCCAACTAAAATTATCTAAAATTGCGATTCGTCGGCCACCGCTGCAAATGTTGTTCCGAATCGCTTCATCTACCACCGACAATGCCATATTGTAAGGATCAATGGAGTATCTTGGGTTGGCACCATTGGACACCACAATTCCGCGCCAACTATCAGCAATGGGCTTCAAAACACAGGCATCCCCAGGACCATCACAATGAACTCCTTGAAGCGGTTTGATTATCGTGTTCGCCTGCACTTCGTGATCATATTGTCGTATGACCCACTCCTTGCTAGCAACATTCGGTGAACAGAGAATCAGTTTGATGTATTTACCTAAGTCTTCTTCTTCCTGGAATTCAGGTTCGGGAAACTTTTCCCTCTCCCAATGAGCATGACGGGGGAGCAGAGGTACTCCTCTATGCAGGAACCCGAGGTCAAGACTCCCTACAACTTCGTTATGATAACGTAGAACAAGCCCCCCAGTATCGGTGAATCGTCCGATTGGAGTTGCTTCACAATTCTCCTCCTCGAATATCCTGATTGTTTCTTCTACATTCTCCTTGGGAACAGCTAGCATCATCCGCTCCTGAGATTCCGAAATCCAGATTTGCCATGGCTTCATTCCTCGATGCTTTAAGGGAATCTTCTCCAAATCTACAATAGCACCTAACTCGCGCGCAGTCTCCCCTATCGCTGACGAGAGCCCCCCGCCTCCACAATCCGTTATTGCGCTATATAGTGGTTTTTCATATTTGTCTCTTACTCGAAGCAATCCTTCTAGCACTTTCTTCTCTTCTACCGGGTTCCCGATTTGGACAGCACTACCAAGGCTTTGTGTCTCTTCACTTAGTTCAGCTGATGCGAAAGTTACTCCGTGTATTCCATCCATCCCGGTTTTGCCACCAACAACGAGGATAACATCGCTAGGCTGTGGGTTTCTAACATATTTTGTTCGGGGCATAATCCCAACAGAACCGGCAAAAACTAGGGGATTGGCTAGATAGCCTTCATCGAAGAATATGGCGCCATTTGCAGTTGGAATTCCCATCTTATTTCCATAGTCTGCAATTCCAGCTACTGCCCCTTTCATCATCCTGATCGGGTGTAAAAGGCCTCTCGGTAGTTTCTCATGGGGGGTATCAAGGAGTCCAAAAAAGAGGATATCGGTTGAGAGGATTGGCTTGGCTCCAACTCCCATGATATCACGAAGAACGCCGCCAGTACCAGTTCCCGCTCCACCAAACGGGTCGAGTGCAGTGGGGTGATTATGGGTCTCTACCTTAACCGCAATCCCGTAATCCTCGTCGAATTCCACGATGCCTGCGTTATCAACAAATGTGGAGATACACCATGGCTTGTTAAGCTCCTTGGTAGCACGCATTATGAAGGTCTTGAGTAATCCATTTATCTTCTCGTCTTGTGTTTCGATTGGGATTTTGAAGGTTTTGTGGTAGCAGTGTTCCGACCAAGTTTGAGCGATTGTGTTCAGTTCAATGTCTGTAGGGTTTCTCCCTTCTTTGACATAATGTTTCTGAATTCGCCTCATTTCCTCAAGGTTCAGGGAAAGCCTCCATCCTTTGCTGATACTCATTAAGTCACAATCTGCAGCATCGCAGAGTGGGATTTCTTCAACTTGAGGGCGGGATGAATCCTCAGATTTGTCAGGAGTATCGCCGCCAGAGGTCAGGAAAATCCTGAGTTCTCCTTCAGTGCAACTAGAAAGCTCGCAAGTTGAGTGGACTTGTATAACGTCATTAGCAAGAACTTTCTCGCAGATTGTGTCCAATATTTGTTTTGTCAGGTGTCCCTGAAAAAGGTAGAGGGATGCGGTTTTAACCGAAGGCGCCCTCTTGATTCCGAGTACATGGATTCCCGCTTTGATTCGTTCCTCTGATGGATCGGTAACACCTGAGTGGTATTGGATTAATGCAAGCCACTTTCCTTTTTCCTGCTTTTCTTTGATAAGGTCGAGTATTGTTTCCTCAATTGGCGTATACCGATAATATTGGATTAGCTGATCTACGAGGAGTTCTTTGCAGACTATCTCGATTTCTTTCTCGGTGAGAGTTCCAGTTATAGCATAGACCTCGATCCGTTCGATTTGATCTACGCCTTTGATGCCCAACTCGGTAATTACTTTGGAGACTTCTTGGACAAGGGGGTCTATTGTCACATCTTTATAGCCAATACCGACTATCCACGTCGCAGGTGGAGGCATAGATTGTGAATCGGCAAAGATAATAAAAAATCTATCTGAACCACAAGTGAAATAATGACATATACATGTCAAAAATATTTATATGATTACAAATTTATACACGTACATGTTATATTTGTGTAAAATATAAGAAAGAACTGAAGAAAATCATGAAATGAAGGGTTGTCTACCGTGAAAGTTGGTGTTTTAGCATCAGGGCGTGGGTCAAATTTTCAGTCAATGGTAGATCATGCTAGTTTAGATGTATTGCGTGACATCGAGCTACAAGTGTTAATAAGCAATAAGCGGAAGGCTCCGGCACTTGAAATTGCACGGAATAAAGATATCGCCGCATTACACATACCCTATGTTCGACAGCGTGGAACTTCAAAGGAAGAATGTCGTTGGCGCCATGACCAACGCATTATAGACGCTCTACAGGAGCAGGATGTCGAACTAATAGTCCTCGCTGGCTATATGCGCTTACTGAGCCCAAAATTCATTGATACATTTCCCAATCGGATAATGAACATTCACCCTTCGCTTCTTCCAAAGCACCCTGGTTTAAACGTTCACCAGCAGGTCATTGCCGCTGGCGACGAGGTTTCCGGTTGTACCGTACACTTCGTGAACAAAGAGGTTGACGCTGGGCCGATAATCCTACAGGCGAGGGTTCCTGTCCGAAAAGATGATACCGAAGAATCATTGGCTGCTAGAGTCCTTGTCTTTGAACATAGAACATTTCCAAAGGCTATCCAGCTTCTTGCTGATGATAGATTAAAGGTGGTAGGGAAAATAGTGTTTGTTGACTACTCTGGTGGGTGGGAGGAAGCATGGAATCAGCGTCAAGATGTATATCTTCGCCACCAAGAAAAGAGTTGGGCTGATGCAGGAAAGCCCATAGCAGAGGTTCTTAAAATTGACTAGGATTCTATCTGGCCGAAAAGTAGCGAGAGCAATTCGAAGGGAGGTTAAGCAGGAAATTATGCTGCTAGAAAAGCAGCCAACTCTAGCCATTATACTGGTGGGAGAAGACGATGCTTCACAGGTATATGTAAAAATGAAGCAGAAAGCATGTCGCAAGGTTGGAATTCGATCAGTCGAATACAAACTACCAGCAAATATGGAACAGAACGCTCTCATAACCAAAATCCAGGAATTAAACCAAAATCCTGAAATCACTGGCATAATTGTGCAACTCCCACTCCCTCCCTCAATAAACACAATCACCGTTTTGGAGGCAGTCAATCCATCCAAAGACATCGATGGATTACATCCACTGAACCAAGGACGATTGCTGACAGGCGGATCCCTCATACCCTCCACTCCCTTAGCGGTACTCCGAATCCTTGACTTCTACGAAATCCCTATTGCAGGGA
>CBDVBC010000043.1:0-8482 GCA_965372125.1 Candidatus Hermodarchaeota archaeon
GCAGGGATATCAGTGGGTCAGGCCCACGTCGCGCGAGCTATTTATTAATAAAATAATTATTCACGATTTTTGTAACACAAAATCTTTAGCTTTAACCCTTAGAAAGTTCAAGTAGAAATTACCCGTAACTAATATAAATGACCGATAATTAACTAGATACGAAGTTGTGGTAATATGGTTTCTGGTCGTGTACAACAACAAACACAGAGTAGCCGGGGGAAACAAACGAAAACGGTTACAACATTCAAACCAGGAACCACCATTGGTATAGGAGATTTCATCATCAATCTTCTCCGAACGAAAGGAACACTAACAAGGGGAGAGATAACAACACTAACCGGAATCCCACACACTTCCGTGTATGACACATTAACTAAACTACTACTTTTAGGTAGGGTAGAGAAATACATAGATCGTGACGGTCGCCGTGGTCGACCAAGAATTTACTATCAACTTATTGATGAATAGGGATTCGTTTCGGAACCACCATTTTTAATATTCTATTCTTTAATTCATATATTTACGCATCAACACATCGTGTTGTTTGGCTTGGGGCCATTAATTTCAAGATTAGAATATAGAATCGTTCTTACCAGCCCCTTGATTTCCAGTCCACAATAATCGTTTTCTTATACTAAGATAAAATATGTAAATATACTATGGTTTTTGGATAAATAATAAATATAAGTTGTTCCTATAATACACATAGTCTTTCTTTTTAGTAAAATACAATAAACTTTTTTCTGTCTATCTTTTCATCTCCAGTGGAAATGATGGGGTGGGGGTCGTTCATCTCTGGATCTTTACCGCTAAAAGACTAGATATTTCATCACTAAGTTCTTCGATATTAACGCGATATTCACGTTGAGCGGTGGATCCTCTTCTTGTAAGACTACTGTCTTTGTGCATCCTTGCTAGGTAGGTACTTACAGTAGCCAACACGAGAGAAGGATGAAAAGTGCGATTGTAGAGTTCAAGAACATCTCTTGAAGTGAACCACCCATGCCGGCAATATCTAAGAACTATGTATCGAACCTTTTCTTTGACAGTCCAAGATTCAGTATCCAAGAGTGGGTATTTGGTCCTTGGGGGGGTTGGGGGAGAACTATTGGTTTGGCCAATTGCTGCAGCAATAAGATCAGGAATGGTCTGAGCAATAGTAGGTGGTACACCATGCTCCATTGTAAGTATGACCTTATCGCCATCAATTACAAGAGTTATTTTTGGTTTCCTCTTTGCCATCGGCCTTCTTCCTCTGTTCTTTAATCTCATCTGCGCTCCTTAATTTATGTTAACAAAATAAAAATGTGATGGTGTTAACAATAGTAAATATCTGGCTAGAAGATGGTGCTTATCTTTTGTTTTAGGCTGATGAGTGTTACTATTCTTCGTAATCTACTGATAATTGGCATATTTGCAAGTATTAAGGCATACTATCCTTTATTTTTGCATATGGGGCTTTCTCTCCACTTAACCGTAGTGTTAACGTGTTGTTAGCATGTTAACATACGTTTTACGATATATGGGTCCTTATTTCACCATTCCAGTGGAAAAGAAGGGGTAAGGCGGTGTTAACTAATTTCTGGGTGATATCACGCTTCATTCAGGTACCTTAAGGATAACGGTCTAAATTTTATAATGTGTTGTTAACAAGTAAGCGCGCGCATTGTTGAATCGTTAACAAAATTAATTGATGAAGAGCTTGTAGGTGCAATGAAACACTACTTAGGAGTGCTCTCAGTTACTCCTGTCCGCAGAAACTCTAATATGTAACTAGCTGTTTTCCTCCACTAGAAAAAGGTCCATTTCCTTTGGGCTCGCTGGTGGCTATATTTTGGATGAACCTAGACCTCTAGACCACGTGTTCGAACGTCTAAGCAAGGGTCCAACTTTATTTCAGGATCGGAAAGTATTGTGGCACTCCTTTGTACCGGATACTCTTCCTCATAGGGAATATCAGATTACACAAATCGGAAGTATTCTCGCCTCAGGTCTAAAGGGTGGCCAGCCGTCAAACATATTTGTTTATGGCAAACCTGGTACTGGGAAGACGGCAGTAACACGTTACGTACTCCGTGAATTAGCAGTGAAGTTTGGTGAGCTGCAGCTTCCTTTCAAGGCTGTTTATCTCAATTGCCGTAACGTTGATACTGATTACCGTGTGCTTGCACGTATTTGTGGAGCGTTAGGACAGAAGGTTCCATTTACTGGACTCCCTACAGATGAAGTATACTCACGACTAGTAGATTTGCTTGACACACAAGATTTGCTCACTATTATTGTTTTAGACGAGGCTGACCAACTTGTGTTGAAAAGTGGAGATAACTCACTTTACAAGTTATCAAGAATAAACTACGAGCTAACTGAATCGAGGGTGAGTCTGATTGGGATTTCCAACGATTTACGGTTCCCTGAATATCTTGACCCACGAGTATTGAGTAGTCTAAGTGAAGAAAAGGTTGTGTTTCACCCTTATACAGCAATGCAATTACAGGATATATTGCGACGTCGAGCAATAATAGGACTGCAAAATGGCGTTTTAGAAGAACCAGGTGTTGTCAACCTTTGTGCTGCTTTGGCAGCGCGCGAGGAAGGTGATGCAAGACGTGCTTTAGACCTTCTACGTGTAGCAGCTGAAATCGCTGAACGCGAGGGCAGCGAAAGAGTAATTGTTTCACACGTTGAGAAAGCGAGGCGAAGCATCGAACGCGACACAGTGATTGAGGTGTTACGTACACTACCTGTTCAACAAAAACTCGTACTATATGCAATATACTTGCTTAGTAAGCACCAGCATCCACATCCAGTCACTGGAGAAGTTCAAGATGTGTATGGTGATCTTTGCTCAGCTTTGGGAATGGATGCTCTAACACAGCGCCGCGTCAGTGGACTGATTAGTGATTTAGATGCGATGGGTGTTGTAAATGCGAAGGTTGTAAGTAAGGGTCGCTATGGCCGCACGAAAACAATACGTCTCAGTGTTCGTGAGAAAATGGTGGCAGAGGTTCTTGAGCGGGACAGCCGTATTAAATCTTTAGCAGATTATGTACCGAAGGTACAAACGAAACAATAGGTAATATGGTGTTACAATAGGTGCCGATTATCCCGAATGATTTCAGTAGTCTTGTACGTTATGCTTTTCGCGCTCTTGGAAATCAGCGGATCAAATTTCAGCGATTGTGGCTTTTTCTGTCATTTGGTTTAAGGCAGATACAGCCTTCAGAAGCGATACACTTAATCAAACAGCTTGTAATCAAGGGCGATTTAATAGTTCAGGAGGATGTATTGACGCTGTCGCCTCGAATGAGGGAAATAGAAGTATCGCCGCCCTCGTCTCAAATGGACAACGAAACTTCATCAATCCAGGAGCTTGGAAAGCTCTTGAGTCAGTTTGTTGGGCAGAGTCGCCTATCCAGTGCTGTTGGAATTGATGATAGTGCTGTTGTTTTTAAGAGCATTAAAGATAATCCTGTACGAATTGAAGCGCGTATTCAGGGAACCCGTGTATATCAGCTACTTTTAGATGAGGGCACCAAAGTTATTCAACATGATTGTCCTGATTGGGTAAGGAAAAGAAAACTTCGTCGGTTCTGTAAACATGTTGCCAAAATATTCCTGTTACTAGAAAAAGATGAAGCTGTTCGAATATTGACTTTGATGCTGGAGGAGTCGTGGCAATTTGAGGTGTTTTAGATAAACTTGAGTGGCTTCACGTTTAACGTTTTTAGGTTGACTATTGGTACGATACCTGGTGTTGGCATAATACCAATAGCCCTTTGATATTCGGTTTGATTTTGGAAGGTTCCTGAATTTACAATCATTGTCTTCCGGTATTTTCCGATTAAATTCACATGAGTGTGGCCACAATGTAGAATGTCAGGAACCCTTTCGATTACTAGCCAATCGCGGGGTTCAACTGCTATAGGGGTCTCTTTTCCATATGTTGGTGCGAGATGTCTCCCGCGTATCATCTCACACATCGCCTCAAAGCTTGCCTCTACTCCTTGCGTTGGAAGCGCTCCTATCATATCAATCAAACTATCCCCATGATAAACTAGAAGAGAAATACCATGCAAAGAGAATTGGCACGGACATCCCAATGATGTTACTGATAACCCCTCGTTTACTAAGGGCTTGATAAACCGCTCTTCAATTGCAGGTCTTGGTATTGCATTTCTAACACCATCATGGTTACCTGGTGCCACGATAACGTGAATATAATCAGGAATGTCTCTTAGGATACTAGCGAGGCCCCTGAATTGGTCATCTAAATTATGGATGTGAATATCATCCTGCTGTCCAGGGTAAACTCCTATACCGTCAACTAAATCTCCGGCGATAACCACATATTTCACACTTTGTGCTAGGCTTTCTTCAAGTTCTTCATTGCCGTTCAACCAATCAATGAATCTCCTAAATGCTTTCTCGATAAACTTGTTACTCCCGAAATGTATGTCAGAAATTAAAGCGACACTAATATCTTCATCAGCGTAATTAGTGCGTTCCGTTAAGGGAGTATCTGGTAGAAACATATCTTTTGCGATTAACATTTCATCGCTCACAGGCGTTCCTTCAACGCAAACGATTTGATCCAAAAGAATTAGTGCTGCTTTCTTCATCAAAGAAGTATTCTTCTTTAGTACAATTACTATAGTTTGTCCTGTAGGATCTTCCAATACGAAAGATAAATTTCCTCCTTGGGTAATACGCTTGTTGCTTACCATTCCAACTATCTTTAAGGTCCTATCATGCTTGCCTTTCGTTTGTACTGGTGCGTATTTGATTGCTTGAATGTTAATAGTCCCTTTACCATCTACGCGCTGGGTAATAATTCTCTTCAAACGATCGTATCTGTCTCTAAAATTTGCTAAGAAATCCTCTATTGTACCTTGACTCTTCAATTCATGAGTAGGGTCTTTTAAAATATGGATTTCTTTCTCTACCTCCTTGGCACGAGTTATAATACCATTCTCTGTCAGGTCTTTCTCAAGTGGATGTAATCCCGTTTTAGGGGGTACAACATCTAGGTTACTAGGGATAAATGGAGAAATATGTTCAGGTGCCAACACGGGTGTTTCTTGAGGCTGAACAGATGATTGATCCAGAAATCGTCTTATTATTTCATTAGGGTACTTTTGTGATTTTAAAATGCCAAGTAACATTGGACTTATCTGGAAACCCGCATCTAATAGTCGTTTAATCGCCGTTCGTAAATCGAGAGTAGTTTCTTCCAGCATACATCGCTCCTAAAAGACGCTTATTTTCATCTTTTCAAGAGTTAGGCCTGTGTTACTATAATTATCGATTAAGAATATAGCTATAAACTAGCTTGTGTCGTTTAGATTTGACTAGCAATGGAAGCTCGGAAGTTACAAAGAGTTGGTGCCTCATTTCTCATATCCGTTCCCAAACGTTGGGTAAAAAGCCATTCGCTTGAAAAAGGGTCAACTCTTCTAGTACACGAACGCGCGGATGGTATGTTGATAATTTCACCTGGGTTGGCGGAAGAACCAATTCAGCGCCGGAACGTAATCACTAGCCCAGACAATCTTTCTCGTACTATTCTTGCAGCCTATTTGGCTGGTAATGATGTAATAGAAGTGAAACTAGGTGATGCAATGACATCCTCTTTGAAACGGGAAGTTAAACGAATGGCGTTATTTCTTGTTGGTGCCGAAGTGATAGAAGAAGACTCATCTATGATGACTCTTCAGTGCTTGATACCAAGGAATATTGATATTCGAACTTATTTGAAACGTACTTACGAGATTGCAGCAAAAATGCATGAAGATGCTGTACGAGCATTTATCCGTAATGATCAGGAGCTAGCTCAAGATGTCATCAATAGGGATCAAGAAGTCGACCGGCTTTATTTTCTCGTTGTTCGTCAACTTAGACGTGCTATTTCATCACCAACTGGTGATTATCTTCTTTCACCACTGAATCTTTTGGATTATCGGCTCGTAGCAAAAGAGGTTGAGACAATTGCAGACTGTGGTGCTGGTATTGCAGAGCAGGTTCTTTCTGAACCTTCTGTTACTCTGACTTCACAGTTTTCAAATGTATTAAATGAGTTAAGTCAATCAGTGAGCCTTGCTCATCGAGAAGCAATAACGGCGGTTCTACAACAAGATGAAACACGAGCGGGTAAAGTTATCAAAAAGAAGAGTGAACTCAGGAATCTAATACGGAGATTAACAGATGTCCTCGTTAAGCAGGACTCAGCCTTTCTCCCATTACTTGACCGGGTTGCTCATTTTCTTGAGCGGATATCAGAGTCAAGTATTGATATTGCAGATCTTGTAATTTAACTAACAGAAGGTATGGCGCGGGGTAAGGGATTTGAACCCTTGCGACCATTAGGTCACTGGATAACTCGGGGTTCTCGAGTCCAGCGCGTTACCGCTCTGCCAACCCCGCAGGCGGAAAAGAATTATCTATCCCCCTTCATAAACGTTCTTTTCCGAAATTTTAATGGTGAGATACAGATGAAGCCAGATAAAGAAGTAATTGAAGTTCAACGAAAATACCGTATAGTAGGACGAACGGAAGCAATAGCGCAGTGTCTGGCAGCAGATAGGGCAAGAAAGCACTTGCTTATTGAAGGGCAAGTAGGTGTAGGAAAAACCACTCTTGCTAGAGCGGTGGCAGATTATCTTCGTCGCTCCCTTCATCGCGTTGATGGAGACGAACGTTTTACATCCGCTAAGCTTGTCGGATGGTTTGACCCACCAATCGTTTTAAAGAATGGCTATAATCGTGATTCTTTTATCCCTGGCGCTTTAGTCGAAGCTATGGAATCCGACGGTGTTCTTTTTATCAACGAACTAAATCGAATGCCCGAAGCAACACAAAACACTCTTCTCCCAGTAATGGATGAGGCTTTGCTTCAGGTACCAAAGCTTGGAACCATCCAAGCAAAAAGAGGGTTTCGGATTATTGCGACCCAAAACCCTGAGGCAAGTGTCGGTGTAACTCGTCTAGGAGAAGCTCTACGAGATCGTTTTGTCTGGCTCAGTTTAGATTATCACTCTGAAAGTGAAGAAAAAGAAATAGTTCATATTAATACCGAGATAGAAGATGAGAAAATACAAAATATTGCTGTAGCCATCAATCGTGCTACACGTGACTATCCTTCAATCAAACGTGTCCGTGGTGCCATTGACATGGCTAGCCTTTTTCTTCAATTAACTAAATTCGGACGAAGCAATTGGGAAGAAGCGGCAGTGATGGCGCTTGTACCAAAGATAAAACTCCACGATAACACCCAGAAAACACCCAAGGAGGTAATCATAGACCTAGTTAGAAGTGTGTTGGGAAATTTCTAAAGGCAGAGGAACACACCATTTCCGATGACGCCCCTATAATCCTCTCTGGTGACCTTTCCGACGAAAAATTATTCGAGTCAGAAATCCGATCCCAGGGTACAGATCTAGAACGTTTTCTCCGTCTTGGGCGAACTTTTGATTATACTACCGCAAAAAGGATGACTGAAATAGCTCTCCATTACGGTAATGTTACTGCTCTCCAAGCCCTTGCTAGTCTTCAATCAGTTGCTACTGCAGAAATCGTTTCCTCTCTGGAAGGGCTCCAGACCCTCATGCGTGCAGCAAGTAAGGGCGATACAGTCGCACCATTACTTTTCTTTCAGCTGCGTCGGCATCTCAAGGGCCGTTACCATCAAACGCTACGAGATCTTGCCCGTAGTACCATAATCAAGTCAGCAATCCGTATCAGCGGAAGCGGATTACGGCCAGAAACCATCACACAGGTACCTTTCTATCCCGGTCTTG
Source organism: Candidatus Hermodarchaeota archaeon (assembly GCA_965372125.1). Taxonomy (GTDB): domain Archaea; phylum Asgardarchaeota; class Hermodarchaeia; order Hermodarchaeales; family Hermodarchaeaceae; genus YT-063. The sequence continues at coordinate 7,794 of CBDVBC010000043.1, forward strand.
ATGAGTTTGACCTTGACGCAACATTTGAACATACCCTCAATAAAGTCCCTTTCTCCACCTACACTGACATTGTTGGTATCGAACGTAAATCCAGAAAAAAAATTGGGACTATCATCCTTGATACCTCTGGCTCAATGACTGGCCCCAAACTCATCACCTCCGCTCTCGCAGCAGCGGTTGCCGCTTATCATCTCCGCCATGACCAATACGCTCTCATAGCATTTAACACCGCAGCTCAAACCATTAAAACCATGAACCAAACCACCACCATCGACTACATCGTCGACACAATTCTCGACACAGAACCCGCAGGGTTCACAAATATCACAGATGGTCTTGAAACCGCTTTCGCGGAATATCAACGCTCACGGCGACGCGAATCATGGGCTGTACTTATCACCGATGGAATCGCAAACCGTGGAGGATCCCCCTATCCTCACGCTAGCCGTTATCATTCTCTTCATGTGCTACAGACACCCGGTATCCACCCACAAGGCAAGGAAACATGTAAGCGAATAGCCGACCTCGGGGGCGGGCACCACATCAAAGTCAATGATTACACTGATGTCCCCTATGCCTTAATGAAGCTACTAAGATACACTCGATAATGATAAAAGAATAAAAAAAGAAAGAAAAAAGTTTGGGGATTAGACAGGCCCACCGGGTCGACCTAAAGGATGAATCACATT
>CBDVBC010000044.1:0-8412 GCA_965372125.1 Candidatus Hermodarchaeota archaeon
CAGACAATGCAGCCTAATATCAAAAACAATCTCCTTGACCAGTTTTTCTGTAACATTCTAAGGATCCCCCACACCCAATTTCGTGTGAGGTACAATACAGAAGCTGTAACTGCTAGGAACATTAGACTAGTTAGAATAACTGGAAAATAGGCATTGAACTGCGAATTAGCTGTTGGATTCACTAGCAAAAGGAGGGTAAGCGGGACTGCGATTAATATCACCGAAAGAGGTATGCCAATTCGGTTTATTGAAGGATTCTGGCTCAGAATTGACCCGACGAGGAGAGCTAGTGCAAAAAGAATGCTGAAGTATGTTGTCAGATGATGGATGAGTGGAAGGCTGCAAACAGTTACTAGGAGGATTATAAGCCATTCCCTACGGGCTCCACTCCGCTTCACTATTGATAGTGCTGCCAATAAGGTGAGAGCTAGAAACACCAACGCAAGATGTTCAGGGATTACAGAGTTTGTCTGAGCAGCTACATCCACATCGAGGGAGAAGATAAACATGGCAATTACGCTGGGCCAGCCATTACCCAGAAGATTTCGAAAGAAGGCGAAGAATGCAGTGAACCCAGCAAGAACTAGTATTGCCGTGTACAACCGGAAGGTGTCGATAAGTGGGAGGTCAAAGAAGATGTGTAGGAGATATGCGAAAATATGGAGGAAAGGCATGTAGAGATTAGAATAGTACTCACCGTAGAAGGGGATACGATTGTGCGTCACAATTACTTCCGTGGCACCTATATGTACCCATGAATCGTAGCTGTAAGTGCCTGGGAAAAGAAGCAGCGGGATGATGCGGGGAATTACCCACGCTGCAAAGACGCCGGCGATAGCTAAGCGCCGCATCCCGAGTTTCATAGATACCAGATATCGGTATCGACTCTTAAAGGCTTGACGATTAGAGAAATAATGAGATAGAACTGCAGCAATAAGTGAAACAAACTTAAGGGGAGAGGATACTCGATTTGTGGGTGGTTTCCACTGAGTTCATGGCATGTTTTAGTATTTATTGGTACTCGTCCAGAAATCGTGAAAATGGCGCCAGTCATCAAAGCGTTGGAGGAGGACCAACGTTTCAGGCTAACTATAGCTGATTCTGGTCAACATTATGATGATACACTCAGCACCATCTTCTATGATGTATTTCGTCTTCCACAAGCTCAATTTACTTTAGAAGTAGGATCGGGAACTCATGCAAGGCAGACTGGAAAAATAATGATGGCTGCGGAGCATATACTCACGGAAATCCGACCGAACATTGTATTAGCCCAAGGAGATACGAACACAGTTTTGGCTACTGCACTAGCAGCTGTAAAAGCTCAAATCCCCTTTGGGCATGTAGAGGCTGGACTCCGGAGTTTTGACCGCACTATGCCAGAGGAGATTAACCGCGTTGTTGCTGATCAATGTTCTGAACTTCATTTCGCCCCAACACCACTAGCAGCAAACAACCTGCTATTCGAAGGATTTGACCCTAGGACAATTCATATCACCGGCAACACAAATATTGATGCGATTCTTCAATTCAAAGAAATCAGTTATGAGCAATCTAAGATTATCGACAAACTAGATTTAGAGGGAAAACGATTTGCAGTAGTCACAATTCACCGTCCCGCTACCGTAGACAATGAAGACGCGTTAGCATCAACAGTATCCGCCTTTCTCAACCTCACTGAATTAAAGTTGGTTCTTCCAGTTCACCCGCGTACTCGCCAGGCATTAGAACGATTTGGGCTTCTTGAACAGATGGAATCTGCTTCTCATATCACTCTCACCGAACCACTCGGATTCATCGATTTCCTACGTCTAATGTCCGAGGCATGCATTATATTGACTGATTCAGGTGGTATACAAGAAGAAGCTTTCACCCTAGGAAAGCCATGTGTTACTCTGCGTGCAAACACAGAGCGGCCAGAAAGTGTAATGATTGGCGCTAACTTCCTTGTTGGTCGCTCAACGAAGCAAATTATAAAGGTAACTCGGCGGGTTCTTGCGGATTCAACGCTAATCGATAGAATCAGCCAGCTTCCGAATCCTTTTGGAGATGGACATGCTAGTGAACGGATAATCGAAGGCATCGCACGATTCTGCCAAGAAGGGCGTGCGTTTGTTGAGCCCCAGTTTTTCCACACCGGAACGCGAAGTCGCAGATTACTGTGTGTAGACGATAACTTTCATGAAATAGCCATTTTAGAAGCTGAACATAGATTGGGTGGTAGAGTTCTTCTAATTTATGACAAAGAAGGTCACCCAGTCTTTCCTCTATCCAATCATCGCCTTACACGCGGGCAACACATTCTAGTAGCTTTTGAGAATAAATTGTCAGATAATTAGAAATTATGCGCTAAGTAGAAGTGCTATTGCTTTGATGAGAGCGAACATTCCGAGAAAGATTGTGGCCACACCAACTAGCCGCGTCTGCTGTCGGCCTTCGGTGCGTTTGGCAACATAGCTTCCTAAAGGAGCTGATATGACAGCACCCCCCAACAGGAAAATCGTGAAGTATTGGAAAAGAGGGTCGAAAACTAGGCGACCAAGCACGGTGTATAATGTTACAGCAGTGATACTAACTACAGCTTTGGAGATAGTAGTGCAGCCAATTGATTGTGAAATGTTACGTCCTGAGAGAATTTGAACCCCCGTCACCATTGGAGTGTAGCCTCCACCAGTCAAGCCCTTATTCATGGCTGCAATCCCACCTAGAGCGACGATTTTTCTCCAAGAGAAGGTCAGTTTGAGCTCGATAACCACTAGTAAACCCACTAAGAGAATTGCAACACCCACAAAAGTTTGGAGAAGAACCGTGTTTATGCTTATGATAGTGTAGAACAATAAAATAGCAGTTACCGCTCCCAATACTCCTGCGAGAGAGAGTGCAATAGCTATTTTTGAATCTTCAGAGGAGAGGGAAAAGTTGACATTGCCATGGATTTGAAAGGCAATGGCTGTCGCTACCGCTGCACCAATTTGGGAAAGTAATACCGCGGGCACTACCTCTAAGATCGGCAAGTTGAGTAGAATTAATAGGGGGGTCAAGAAAGTGCCATAACCCATTCCGAATACCGCATCGAGAAATTCAGCGACAAACCCGAGGATGAATAGCAAGAGCATTAAATTGAGGAACCCATCCATTACTATTCACCTACCGTTCCTTGCTTCGCCCTGAGCGGGTTAGATGTAACCTTGGTTGCTCATGTAGTCAAGGATTTTTTGTGTACTTTCTTGGGGTGTCTCTTGCTCGGTATCCACCACAACTTCAGGATTTAATGGCTCCTCATAAGGGTCATCAATGCCAGTGAATTGTTTTATTTCGCCAGCTAAGGCTCGTCTGTAAAGACCCTTTGGGTCTCGACGTATACACTCCTCGATACTAGCTTTGACAAAAACCTCGATGAACCGGTCGAGTTGGGACAGAGCATAAGCCCGTGTTTCTCTGTAAGGAGAGATTAGGCTGACAACCACATTGACACCGTTACGCATCAATAACTTGCTTAGATATATGACGCGGCGGTTATGCATGTTACGCTCCTCAGCGCTGAAGCCTAGTTGGGGGCTTAACCCCTGACGTACCTCGTCACCATCAAGTACTTCAACATTTTCTTTTCTCTTGCGAAGCTCTGCTTCCAAGAGGCGAGCGATGGTCGTTTTCCCGCAACCGGAAAAACCCGTTAACCATACTACACAGCCTGGCCCCATTTTTCATTTCACCCTGATGATTTTACCTTCCATGACTTTTGGCGCCTTTACACCCATAGCATGCAGGATGGTTGGTGCTACATCATAGAGCGTTAGATCGTGGACTCTACGTCCAACCTTCTGTTTAGGATTCCACAGAATGAAGATGCCATCCCAGTCGTGCATTGCATCGTCTGGTCCTGTGTCATTCTCTGAGAGGTGGATTCCGTCGTGTCCAAGCGTACCCGCTGAACGATAAGATAGGTCGTCGAAATATACCATTAGGTCAGGAGCGTTTCCATTTACAACTCCATATAATTCGTCAGGTGTGTACACTTTGGTATCGAGAGGTTCTCCATTAATACCTGGAATTTGCCGCAGCTTCTCAGCTACTTCGCTGCGTACTTTTTCGAAGTCCTTGGGTTCAATGACTCCTGTTTCCTCCCGTCCTTTTACATTGAAGAAAATGCGGGCGTAGTAACCACCCCAACCCCACGCAATAGTTTTAGTCCAGTCAATGTCCGCCTTGTTAAGTCGTACTTGTTCAGGAGGGTCAGTCCTAAGCTTTAGGTATCCTTCGCGTTTCAGCCATTCATTGATACAGATTACACCTTTCATAGGTTTGGCGCCGTGATCTGACACGACTAAAACTAATGTGTCATCGTCAATAAGTTTCAGGAGTTCTCCAATCTTGGTGTCAAGAAAGTGATAATAATCTGTAAAGGCGGATTCGAACTTGCCGCTGGGTTCATAGAGGTGGTGAGTTTTGTCGTAGAATTTCCAGAACCCATGATGTAACCGGTCGGGACCCATTTCTACAAACATGAAGAAGTCCCAAGGCTTACTCTTCATGAGATGAGCGACTATTTTAAACCTGTTTTCTGTTAGAGCGAATAAATCCCTTAGTAATCGATCCTTATCATCTGTACGAAATCCCATTACATCCAGCAAATAGCCGCCCAATTCCTCTAATTCTTCCTTCAAACTAGGAGGTGAAGTATATTGACTCTTTGTTGAAGGAGCAAGAAATCCTGAAATTGCTACGCCAGTTACGCGTGGCGGCGGGTAGGAGGGAGGAATTCCCACAATGCAAACGTACTTGCCCCTCTTGGAGAGAATATCCCAAACCGCAGGTTCCTTAACATCAAGCGAGGTGACAATGCTAAACTCTGTGTAAGAATGACCTTTACGATGACGGAACCCGTAGATGCCAAGTTGGCCAGGAGAGCGCCCCGTACCCATTACAGCCCACGCGGGGCAGGTGATTGGGGGATCTGAACTACGCATCCGGCCATAGACACCCTCTTCACGGAGTCGCGTCAGATTTGGCATTACGTTAGCTAGTTTGTCAAAAACTAATTCAGGAGCAGCACAGTCCAATCCAATCACTAACACTTTCCGAGACAAACCGGGTTCACCAAATCATGTTACGAAAGGCTCTGGGTGACTTGCAATAACTTCAGCAACTTCTCGCCGCATAAGAGACTCGGGTGGAATTAGCCCTTCTTTGAAATGTCTGCGAATCTCTGTACCGCTGAAATTAATGTGATCGCTTGTGGGATGCGGGCAAGTTTTGTCATTAGCAATACTCCTACATTTCGTGCAGTAGAAGAATGATTTGAAGGGCAGAGGAGTGATTCCAAGATCAGGAAACGTGCTGAAGATATCTTGCGCGGCAAAGGGATGATAGAATTTCCCTACACCCGCGTGATCCCTTCCCACAATGAAATGAGTACAACCAAAATTCTTCCGCATTATAGAGTGGTGAATCGCTTCACGGGGTCCAGCATAATACATTGGTGAGCGGAGAATACTGAGGACGCTATTTTCTCGGAGGAAATATGTTTTCATCAATGCGCGGTAGGCGTCAAGGATAACCTCATCACGGAAATCGCCTGGTTTCTTTGGACCAATTAGAGGATTGATGAAGATTCCATCAACAAAGGTTAACGCTGTTTTTTCTACATATTCATGTCCAAGATGTGGCGGATTCCTTGTTTGAAAAGCTACTACGGTCCGCCACCCTTTTGTTTTGAACAGAACCCTAGTATCTAGTGGATAAAGCGTTACTTCTGCAAATTTCGTGGGTGGAGAGGGAATAACAGAGAGTTTCCCGCCTAGTAGAGTCTTACCCATTGCATGAACCCGAGCTACACCTGGATGTTTCGAGTCTTGTGTGCCAAACACCTGTTGAGAAAAATGCTTTTGATTAAGCGTAAATATGTCTTTAACAGACAGAACAGCAACAGGGACACCATCTAGACTTATGACTACTTCATCATCTACCGAGAAATCATTGGCTTGATTGATATCGAGCACAATTGGGATAGTCCAGGGTGTGTCCGAGAGCAATCTCATATCGTCTAGTACGTTGTTGACCTCATCCTTGGTCATGAACCCTGTTAAAGGGCTGAGAACACCATGACCGACATTCTGAACTGTGTCTGCCATTGAGGATGATATGGCAATAACCGGATATTCGCTGACCTGTTCCTTCAGTTTAGTAGACGCTTTTTCGGATAGCGTGCGGGAAATTAAGGAGCCGCCATGTGCTTGATTCAATCTTACTCACCACTCAATCTAAATATCCAAGGGCGCGAAGACGCTCTTTCACTCGTTTTTCATCTTCAGGCGAGAATGCTTGTTCACTTGATTGCTGCTGTTGATCTTCGGCGAATATTTCACGTAGAACATAAGTAACATAATCAGATACTGAGGAAAAACCTGTATCCTTTATGCGGTCCTTTATTTTTTCAAAAAGGGTCTTCGGAATTGAAACGGTGGTGAACTTACGCTTAGGTTTGGAGCTCATCAGTTTGTCCTCCAGTTGTTTGCTAGAAAGTTTTTATAATGCCACGACATTAACTATAATGCCACAACATTACACCATTTATGTATTTCCCGCCTCCACCAATGAGTAGGCAGACAAGGAAAAGGAGCTAGACCAGTCGTATAGTTTCGAAGTTTTGAAGAGCACGGGTTTCAACCCGGCGCCTTTGACTTAAATCGCGATGAAGATGGCTGGACAGATTAAGGCATTTGGCAGCTTCACCATGGCAAGTGAGGACGCGTTCGGGTTTCGGTTGGATTCGGCGAGCGTAGTCAACGAGCTGCCGACGGTCACTGTGACCACTAAACCCTTCAATCGTGTGGATTTGTAAATCCACGTTGATTACTCCACTATGGCGCCCACTGTTAACCAATGGGAGTTGGCGGCGACCCTTTTGGATACGGCGCCCTAGAGTTCCCTCCACCTGGTAGCTTACAAAAATAATGGAATTACGGGCATCACTAGCTAGTTGTTTGAAATACTCGACAGAAGGACCACCAGTCAGCATACCACTTGTCGCTAATATTATGCAGGGACCACCCTCAATTATTTCCCTGCGTGCATCATGACCATCAACTTGGGTGAACCACTCAGCAGTGAAGGGGTTCTGGCCTTGATGGAATATTTTATCACGGAGTTCACGAGCGAGATACTCCGGGTGAGCTGTGTGAATAGCAGTAGCTTCAGAGATCATACCGTCTACGAATACGGGCGTTTCGATGAGAGTTTTGCGGCGCATATGCTCATCTATAACCACTAGAAGTTCCTGGGCACGCCCTACCGCGAGGACAGGAACAAGAACCTTACCACCCTTTTTTAGTGTCCGATTGATGTAATCGACCAAGACACGTTCAGAATTCTTGCGAGAAGGCATAATGTCTCTTGGAGCGCCATAAGTCGACTCCATAATCAGTGTTTCAAGACGAGGGAACTTGTCGATGGCAGATTCGAGAAGCCGGCTCTTGGCATACTTAAAATCACCAGTAAAGGCAAGGTTGTATTGGCCATCACCGAAATGGAGATGGACGATACTCGATCCAAGAATATGACCCGCGTTATGGAGTGTGAGGCGGACATCAGGTGCAATATCTGTAACCTCACCATAATTCAGCGGCAGGGTATGCATTATGAGTTTGCGAATATCCTTTAAACTATACGGAGCCACTTTGCCCTCTCTATTTGCTACGTCAAGGTAATCAATTTGTAACATTGTCATTAGGTTCTGAGTTGGTGCCGTACAATAGACAGGTCCTTCGTATCCGTATTTATACAGGAACGGAGCGAAACCACAATGATCCAAGTGGGCATGGGTAATAACGAGTGCGTCAAGAGCAGAAAGGTCAAGTTCGGGGAGGTCTAGGCGAGGAAACGCATGTTCTGTTGTACCTACGTTCACGCCGCAGTCAACCATTATCGTTGATTCAGGAGTTTGATAAAGCTGACACATGCGTCCAACTTCGCGGAAGCCACCAAGAGTTGTGAGACGAATCCAGCCATTGCGGATATAGATAGGGCGGTGGATCCGGCGACCAATTTGGCGGAGTATAGTTTTACGCTCCTCACTAGAGGATTGTATGGCATGGCGTATTTTCAGGATAGTGCTAGAGCGGAGGGGGGGCGTTCGAATAACAGTCGGTCTCCAGAACGTCTGTAAACGAATTTGTTCTAGTGTACTTCCAGTTCGGCCAATTACTAGTCCCGGTTTTCGAGCTTCAATAATGACTTCCCCGATGGTGTCATTGAATGAGATGCTAGTAATCTCAGCTTCCTTAGGTACGATTTCACGGATTATTTCTTCTGCATTTTCGTGAGTCTTTCGGATGGTGGGGTCGGACCGAATGACTAGTCTTTTTCGGAGTTGCTTAGCCAAGTTCTTGATTTCGGTTTGTTCACCTAACGCTT
>CBDVBC010000045.1:0-8385 GCA_965372125.1 Candidatus Hermodarchaeota archaeon
GAAAACTTGGAATCATCTCCTTTTGTATCGCCGAGTCATCACTAACTGCACCAACTATCTCCCGGTCCTTAACTAGACCAAGTGCACGCATCAAAACAACAAGAGGAATCTTGCCTGGCACTGAAGGAAACGAAATACGGAAAGTGTGATCTGCACGACGCTCCATCGTAACAGGCGCTCGGAATCCCCTAGCAGTGGAAAAGACTTTCGTCATATGCGTACACGAGCTGCTGCGTGAAGCTTCCTCGATCAGGATTCGATTTGGCGCCAAGTCTTCTTGAGTGACCAACACACGCTCAGAGCCGTTAATCACAAAGTAGCCGCCCGGATCGTTAGGATCCTCACCAGCTTTAATCAGTTCCTCCGGAGACATATGAGAAAGTGAACAAAAAGCAGACTTGAGCATAATCGGGAGTCGCCCAATATACACCTTGCTTGTATCCTTCGGATATTCCATCCCGGTTTTCTCATCTTTATCAATCGGGGTCATTTCAAGGTAAATCGGGGCTGAATAAGTCAGGTTTCGAATCCGCGCCTCCGCTGGTGTAATCTGGCGAATTGAGCCATCAGCCTCCCTAACTGAAGGGTCTTGAAGCTCGAGCTTTCCTATTTTAACATAAAAATTCGGGATATCCGGTTCAATTTTCCCGACGTCGCTAACGATTTGTCGAATCCGCCGCTCTAAAAGATCGTTAAATGAATCGAGGTGCTGCCGGACCAAACCCTTCGAAGCAAAGAAGCCCTTCATTACTACCCAACGATCGTCTGAAGTGAGCGACATAACATTCCTCCAATGACGGTAACATAATCCAATTGGACCAATACTCAGCGAGACAGTGTTAAGTGCCCCTTGAACAAGGCAGCGACAGCCCGCACGAGATGAAATGTCCTGACGATATCGAATCGATGGAACGGTGTCTCACAAACATCTCCAGATTAGAAACATGCGGCGCCAACCAGCCGACGCTCAAGCGAACCCAAGCCAACCGTCTGCGGAGTTACTCTGCCAATGTACAAAGCCCTTTTAAAGATTTTGAATCCTCGCGCGCAATATTCACACAAATGCGTCATCTGCAGAAGAAAAGAGAGTGGCGCCCGCGCCGGGATTCGAACCCGGGTCCTAGGAGTGACAGTCCCAGATGATAGACCTGGCTACACTACACGGGCTTGCATTGGGCTTGCATTAGGTGTTTGGATAAAAAGTTTTCTCTGTGATTGTCCACGAGCAACCCACTGACCACCCTTAACTTGTTAGAGAAAATTAGTGGTCCCGGCGCCCGGATTTGAACCAGGTTCTGGGTCCTTGGGCATTCCAAGGGCTAACCATCTGGTTTCTGACTGACACCTCGTCACTGCCCAGAGGGCTCGGGGTGCGGAGATAGCCTACAGCCAGACGCTCAACCGGACTAAGCTACGCCGGGTGTGTAGTTTTCGTTGGTGCATTCCTTATAAGATTTTTCGAAGAGTTCGATGTTGGTTACTAATCCAACATTGTGATTGCCGTAATGATTTGTTCGGCGGCATCACGCACAGGAGGTGAGATGGGTTTCGTGAATTCAACGGTGAGTGGTTGTATTCCAAGGACGAGAACGGCTGTTTCGATTTGGTTGGTGAGGTATTCGATGAAAAAGGTGAGAGGGAGTTGATGGGTGGAAAAGGCGACGCCTCCAATATTGTCCTTATCTATTAGGCGGATGGTGCCAGGGGGTTCGTTCATCAGAGCAGCGTCAACAATTAGAGTGAGAGAGGGTTTCGTGTCGCAGAGATGACTGATGAAGTTTTCAGGTACGGTGCTAGCGTTAACGAGTTCTACATTGTCAGGAACTCGGTTTTGGAGCTGCTTTACGATGTAGGGACCAACCCCGTCATCGGCCTTTAGATCGTTGCCGACGCCTAGAATGGTGGTTCGTGATGAATTTCTGAGCGCTGCCGTTAAGTGTTGTCGCCAAGACTCCATTTAGTGAGAAGAATTTATAATAGAGTGATAAAGGTTGCTATCACTGGTAGCATAAACTCTTCGTTGAAGGGGTGAACCGATTGGCAGATGAGCAGCCGCCAGAAGAAGTTTCTCAAGATGAAATTCAGGAAGGGACGCGCCCTCAGCTCCCGGAGGAACCTATACCCGCAAAGCTCTCCAGAGGACGCGTTGTTGTGAAGGGGGAGAAGGCGCGTGTTCTATACGAAGCTGGACACTTTGGTACCTTGAGAAGTGAGGTGGAACTCGCCTTGGAGCCTGAGGAAGCCCTCCTACTTATTCGACGAAAGCGAATCCAGGTTCACGACCGGAAAGGAGCAGAACTAGATTTTTCGGCCTTGCTTCAGATATTCTCCAAACGTCATCCTAGATTATGGACACAATATCTGGTTTACAGTGACCTTAGGAGCAGAGGTTATGTTGTTCGAACAGGCTATGGGAAAGGACTCTGGTTTCGTGTTTATCCCCGTGGAGCCAGACTAAATGAGGTTACAGCGAAGTACTTTGTTTGTGCCATATCGGAGGGTTCGCCACTGAAAGTAGCAGAACTAGATAAGCTTAGTCGACTAGCACTAAGGAACCGGAAGAAGCTAATGTTGGCTGTGTTGGATCGACAAGGCGAGACAACATATTATTTAGTTTCACCCGCTGACATTACAGCGGATAAGTGAAGAAAGAGGTGTGGCGGGCCCGCCGGGAAATCCGGTGCACACGATTTGTGTGGCACGTTCGAACCCGGGATTACTGGCTTAGGAGGCCAGCGCCTTCTTCGGGATATCAGTGAACCAATCCGACTTGGCCACGGGCCCTGAAGATGATTGTCTTTGGCTAGAGGAAATAACTATTTCCGTATTTCGCTTACCTTGTCAGGCGTTTGATATCTGAGTCTCTGCCAACGTATACAAAGTCCGCTTGGGAGGGGAACAGACCTGTTTCAAGGACGCCGGGAATTGATATCAGGTGTCTATCCAATTGTGTAATGTTAGTAATTTCAGAGAATGCGACATCCAAGATGAAGTTGCCATTATCGGTGATTACAGGCCCGGCTTTGCGTTGTCCCTGCCGAACTTTGGGTGTTCCTCCAAGTTGTTGAATCCGCTTCAAGGCGAGTGACAGAGCAGGTGGTATTACCTCAACTGGTACTGGCATTTTAACGCCTAACTTCGACACGAGTTTTCTTTGATCTACAATTATGACGAGTTCCTGAGCAGCTTCAGCAAGAATTTTTTCTCGCAAGAGAGCAGCGCCTCCCCCCTTGATTAAAGCGAGAGTATGATCCACTTCATCTGCCCCATCAATAGCTAGCGGGAGTGTTGAAATACTCGTGAGACATTCCACGCTGAAGCCTGCAGCCCGAAGACGATGACCAGTTGCAAATGAACTTGGAACTGTAGTGACCGACATTTTCTCAGCAGCCACTTTCTCCGTAAGCAGGTCAATGAAGATATCCACCGTTGAACCCGTACCAACACCAAGCATCATACCATCAGTAATATGAGCTAATGCCGCTTCAGCGGCCCTTCGCTTCTGATCCTTCGCAGTCAACAAAGTTCACCCTCACCCTTTCAAGTCTCCTAGATACTTAATATTACTTGCCGAGGAATCAGAAATGTAAAAATGGAGCCTCGGGCGGGATTTGAACCCGCGACCCTCGCCTTACCAAGGCGATGCGCTACCGAGCTATGCCACCGAGGCTTTTACATTGAGGAGGTGCCGAGGGCGGGCTTTTCGCGGAACATTACTGTTCAGTTTCGAACCCGCGATCTCCAGATGGCTCCGGCGCCAGGTTCAAATAATATCTGACCCTGGGGCAACGCCCTATGAGTCTGGCGCTCGAACCAGGCTAAGCTACCTCGGCGTTCCATAATCTTGGTTCGTTCCTTTTAATTCTTATTCTCAGGTCTACCCGTCACTTTCGATGCTCGAAGCAGTTTTAAGTAGCGACAGGAGTTTGGCTCTTTAACCAATGCGGGGGCCCTCCAAGGGTCAGCGACCGCAAGACAAGGCGGCGGGGGTTTCTAAGACCTCAAAGCCAAGCCTGGTCAAAGGCGCAGGACTTAAGATCCTGTCTCGTAGGAGTTCCCGGGTTCGAAGCCCGGCCCCCGCACCTTTCTTAACTTTTAGAGAATCAGCATTCTAGTTGCATAGATTTAGAGATGAGTGTATTCGATTAGAAGGGGATGTGGAGCCTCGGGCGGGGATTGAACCCGCGACCAGCAGCTTACAAGGCTCAACGAAACCGGTTCAGTTTCCGGAAACTCTGTCACTCTACCACTGAGCTACCGAGGCACACTCACAGCTGAGGTAATACTCCTTTTTGACTTTTATGGCGGTTGTAGGAGCGCTGCACTTGACGGGCAACATTTTTCAATACCTCAGTAATTCATTCTTAGTATTCCTTGGGCTGGTGGTCTAGATTCTCAGAAGGATAACCTTCTGGCTGGATTGGTATGATACGTGGTTTGGGTCCATGTGACCCCGGGTTCAAATCCCGGCCGGCCCACCAACTTTTTCCTTATTCCTCTTGATTCGGATATGCTGAATTACGAAACCGTTATATATCCAGGGTTGTTGATGTTGGTCGGACGCGGTCATAGGAACTGGGTCACACCCGGTCCCATCAGACCCCGGAAGTTAAGCCGGTTTCGTCTGTCCGAGTACTGATGTCCGAGAGGCTTCGGAAAAGGGCCGAGCTGCGTCCATTTCTTATGCCTTTTTGAAAAGGTTTTTATTCGTTGTTGAAACCGTTCGGGCAATAGATGCAGCTATCTGGAGAACTAAACAAATGCAAATTGGTACCGATTTTTCTTGGATATTTCAATTGATATTCATGGTCCTATTCTTAGTGATGTATCTTTACGGAACGCGACTTCAGGTATTCATGATGACGCGGCAAGTTGAGGCTGCGGCTGGACAGCTGGAATCGCTTTCAAAGCAGGGCAAGCAGATTGCCTTTCGGGTGTTTAAGGAGCTTGGTGTAGCGGAGGAGGAAATCAAGGCCGCTGTGGAGGAGTTCATGGAGTTCTTCTTAATCGAGCCGGTTAGCATTGATCCTGCGGGCGTTCTTGGAAGGTTGGAACATCTATTAGATGTACGCTCACATAGATATGAGAAGCATATAGAGCGGGTTGCTCCAGATGCTGAGCCTGAGCAGGCTGCAAATGCGGAGAGCGTGCTCTCTGCAGCCATGGCTGTTTATTATGTTTTTAGAGTTGTTCGCCACTTTCTAATTCTTGGAAAGAAAACAAAGAGCCTTTACCTTATCATGCAAGTTCAGATGCAATTACCAATGATTATGCAGATGGCAAAAGCCTATTTCGACGCTATCAAAGCCTTTGCTGATGGTAAACCTATTGGGGATGGCATGGGTCCTTTAGCCGTCGCGCATTTCGCTCGTGAACTAAAGGCCGGTAAATCCGAGGAGCTTGCTAAGCACACAGTATCCATATCTGCCAAGTTTGAAGAACGGACTGTGTTTATTGTACGTGCGAAGGGACATGGCTCACATGTTGGCAAGCCGGGTGAAGTTATTCGGAAGCTGGTTGATCGTCACAAAGGCAAAGTCGCCAGAATTATCACGGTCGATGCTGGCTTAAAGTTGGAAGGTGAAGACAGCGGACACGTTATTGAAGGAGTTGGTGCGGCAATCGGTGACCCTGGACCTGAGAAATGGAAAATGGAAGACTCAGGGGTCAGATACGATATCCCGATCGACGCGATTGTGATAAAAGAATCTCTCGAAGATGCACTTAGTCCGATGAAAAAATCCCTTGTCGACGCGGTTCCTAAGGTAATAGAACGGATAAAGAGCGCAATTCGGCTGCGAACAAAGAAAGGCGACACCATTATAATAGCAGGTATCGGAAACACCATGGGCATAGCCTAAAGAACTGATGTCTTCACAAACTAAACATTCGGTCGACATATTCTGTCTCTTTGCAAAGCATCAATGGAGGCTATTCACTGCCAGGATTTCCATATGACTGGGTAGCAATAGGAGGCACCTTTGATAGGCTCCACAAAGGACATAAAACTCTTTTACGTAGGGCATTCGAGCTTGGACGGAGCGTTCTCATCGGATTGACCACACACGCATTGATAAACCATAAACCTGACTGGCAGTTAATTAATTCATACGAGAATCGGGCGGCAGAGTTGAGACAATGGTTGAACTCGGAAGGTTATGGAGGACGCTTCATAATCGAGCCATTGTGCGACTCCTATGGACCTGCAATAACTGATGAGAAGCTGCAACTCATAATTGTGAGTGAGGAAACCTACTCCCGAGCTAAAGAAATAAATGAGATTCGACGAAAACGAGGGCTTCCACTTTTGGACATCGCAGTACTGACAATGGTTTTAGCAGAAGATAAAACCTCTATATCTTCAACACGAATCCGTGCAGGGATTATTGATAGAGATGGTCGGGTCGAATATCGTGAGCGCCCTGCTTAGAAGCGGAAGCCTTTAAGAGTGTGCAATTCTTCCTTTCTTCTAGCGATGAAAGGATACTGCCAAAATACGAGGTCAGGTCTGAAGGATGGACACTGATGAAGACCTGAGCAAAATATTGGCGACACTGGAGCACGTTGAGGGCTATGCGGCATGTGACAGGTTCCTACACGATCTACGGCGTAGCGCCAAGAGGTGAGTGTTTGGCCAACCCAGAATGTCCACAACTCAACGCTGGGTCGCGTCGAGTTCGCATGTCTCGGCACATCAAGAGAGGACCTGCCGGAGGATTGAAGGCGTTTGCCGACCAAGGACGGCGGGGAGTTAGTGTATCGAGGAACAGAGCAAGGCCGACCCACCACAACCTTCTATTATCACTCAGATATCAGCTTGATGAAGTGACGCTATTTGAAGAGACTTCGCTATAGATATCGTAGAACCTTCCATCAGTTTCTTCAAGAGCAGTTAGGGGATAAGATTCCAGAGTCTCTACTGCCGCGCCGCTTACGTATCTACGGTCACGTAGCTGTTCTCTGGTTGAAGCCCGAAGCAGTTTCTCTTAAGGAAGTCATTGGCCTGAAAGTTCTTGAATACGATTCAAGAATACGCTCTGTGTTAAGACGCACTGAAGCGATTTCAGGGCCTTTTCGAAGGCCTGCCCTAGAATTAATTGCTGGGTCTAGCGAGACCGAAACGTCATTTTCGGAGAATGGGTGCACATTTCATATTGATCCAATGAAGGTTATGTTCTCTCTCGGCAACAAGGCTGAACGGGAGCGAATGAGCTTGCTAGGTACAGACGAACTAGTTGTAGATATGTTCGCAGGCATCGGACAATTCACTATCCCGATGGCGGTTCATGCTTCTCCTCGATTGATTCATGCCATCGAATGGAACCCTGAGGCTTTCCACTATCTTGAGCGGAACATACACGAAAACCGGGTTGATGGTATCGTTACTCCCCATCAAGGAGATACCGATATTATCGCAATCGAAGTATCTCAAGGTCAGGCTGATCGTGTACTAATGGGATTGGTTCAGGGAACTGAACGTTATCTAGAGAAGGGAATCACCTGTTTGCGTCCAGGAGGCGTTCTTCACTTTCACGAAATATGTCCGCGCCCAGGGGCGATTGCGGCAGCAGTCAAGATTGTTGAACATGCCGCCCAGCAGACGGATAGGCAGGTAAGAATGCTCGGCGGACGAATTATCAAGTCATATAGCCCGCTGAATGTTCATGTGGTTTTAGATGTACGAGTGGACTAGATAATTAGCTGTCTACAGTTGGCGATAAATCTGTCATTTACAACAGTCTCCATCTTCGAGGCATTAAAAGGGCTGATAATGGTATTCTTTCATTTTTTCATTATCCTTCAATACAAAAAGACGAAATCATAAAATAGTTCTAATATGTGTCATTAGAATATGTCAAGCACGCGGAATGCATTATCAGCAATGCAAGAATTACTCGAGGAGAAATTTAGAGATGGTGTTGCACTCCTAATAGAACTATCAAGGGAGGGAGTAGTGGTTATAGCGGAGGGACAGAAGGATATAACGTCCTTAAGGCGGTTAGGACTCACTGGACCAATTGTTCCTCTTGCAGGGCATAGTGTTATCACACTAGCAGATTTACTTGCTGGAGATAGTCAAGTTTTGATACTTTTCGACTTTGATACACGTGGTGAACAGCTTACTAAATTATTAACGTCACAATTACACGGAACGGGAACGAGAATACATCATGATTTTCGAAGAAAATTAAGGAAGGCATTCAGTTGGCAATCCCGAGTAATCGAGGGATTAAGCCCACTGGATAGGGATTCAAGCACCACAAAGCTTTAATCAACCCCACTCATGTCTCATCTTGTATCATACTTACATATCGTCAAGCTCACTTTGACGTCTTTAGTACAATTGGTATACCTATCCCAGATATGATTGTGGTGACGAAAACC
>CBDVBC010000046.1:0-8332 GCA_965372125.1 Candidatus Hermodarchaeota archaeon
GCCGCCGGTGGCATGCGTAGCATACAACTCCCCCGCCCCTCCGGCGGGGCCGGGTGCGGATACCTGAAGGTCTTGCGAAGTCAGGATATGTAATTCCTTCAAGGTTTTTCCTCCTTGCCTGGTTCTGGGTTGAGCCAGCGGCTCAGCCTGCCAGCTGGGCACGGTGTCACCACCCCCTGCGCTCACCACTTCTATCAGGGGTTCTCCAAGTGCCGGAATAGATGTACGCTTTACACTGTGATGTGGCGCTTCGTCCCCACACACATACATCACATTACAACCTATGTATTAATTTAGTTCAGGAGTATGAGGGTATTTGACCCCGCTTCCTTTGGCTATCATAAATCCACCGAGGCCTCCGTAGCGGAGTTGCGAGGAAAGTGGGTTCAGTCGAGGCGGGGTCACATCTCTGCTCCCTAATTTAGGCAGGCTAATAGGTATGGCCAATTCAGCGCCGAGGCCTTTCCAAGGACTTGGAATAATTCTCATTGGAAACGAGTTACACGCAATGTTGGATATTGACAAGCTTCCAAAAGCATTCCTGGAGCGTTTCAGCGCTCTCCTAGGAGACGAGTTCGACCTGTTCCTCAGAAACCTAACCCAGCCAACTGAACACTTTGTACGGGTCAACACCCTCAAAATCCCGCTAAAGGATGGGCAAGGGCGGTTAGCAGAGATGAATCTGGAAACAACCCCCCTACCCTGGTATCCAGCAGGGTTCCGGATAAAAACTAATCACGAATTAATACCCAGAAGCATTGAATACGCTCTCGGCTATTTCTACGTACAAGAAGGCGCCAGTATGGTCCCACCTATATCATTGAGTCCTGAAGCTGACAACCTTGTCTTGGATATGTGCGCTGCACCCGGGTCAAAAACCACTCAGATAGCTCAGATGATGGGAAACCAAGGTGCCATTATCGCGAATGACCGTACTTTCCGGCGCATCACGAGTCTAGGTCACAACCTCCAGCTATGCGGCGTTACCAATACAGTGGTTCTTCGTGAAGACGGTCGACAGCTCTCACAGAGACTTTCTCTCAAGTTTGACCGAGTCCTTGTGGATGCGCCCTGCTCAGCCTCTGGTCATCTTCGCGGCAAATCACCCCAATTCGAGCCTCCTAACCCCAAACGCCTTCTAGGACTTCAGGCTCTTCAGAAAGGATTGCTCAAAGCAGGATTTCGTCTCCTTAAACCTGGTGGGCGTCTTGTCTACTCTACTTGCAGCCTCCATCCAGAAGAGAACGAAGATGTCGTTCAGCACCTTCTAGACAATTCCCCAGAAGCTAGGTTGCTTTCGAAAAATATTCATGGTCTTGTAAGCCATTCAGGCTTAACCGAATGGGAAAACAATCAATATGACGATACGATGCGGCACTGCTTGCGGGTCTATCCTCAGGATAACAATACTGACGGCTTCTTCATAGCCATCATTGAGAGGTCATAGAGATGAGGCCGAAGTCAACAGTTAATCTCATCAAAGACGAAAAATGGGAACAGGAAGTTTGGAAGCTACTCCACAATCAGTATGGTATCTCTCAACTACCCGGTTACCGCCTTCTACGTTCTGGTAGGAAGCGACTCCGAATTATCAGCGAAGAAGCATTCAAGCTAGTCACCCAAGTGCCCTGCGCTGGACCCGCAGGTCTTTACTTCGGTGAATACCGACCCCATGTTGTCCGCCCCTCGATGGACGGCGCTCAACTAATCGGACCCCACGCTACGAAAGGAGTAGTAACTATCACCAAAGAACAGGCAAAGATTTGGCTTCAAGGGCAATCAATTGAAACTGAGGATGAGCAGCGGGGTTACGTCATTGTTTCAGATGGTCGTAGCTTCCTCGGCTGCGGCAGCCTCTCCAACGGCACACTACTAAGCTTTGTACCCAAAGTCCGAAGAGTGGATAACACATAGTTTTAACGGTTTGTGTTAAAAACTCTGATTCCTCCCTCAATCGAAGGCGCATAACTTTACAAGAACATCAAGAATCTGCTAGAACCTTTTGATACAATCTGGTTACCTTAGAAGCAGGTGTGTATACTTTCCAAGTTCCTCTAGAGGACCTAATAAACAACACATTATTGAAATAAGTGGTGAATTAAATGATATCACCGAGGCGGATTTCGCGGTCCAACTAGAACAAGGCATGCTTCAAACAGTAGACATGCTTGATTATGAAGCATGATTTGCTTCAGATATCTTTCATCTCCAGTCGAACAATACTTGTTCCATGCTTCAACAACGTGTACTCCCTTTCCATCGTATGGATCGGGAAGCCCAGCTATCTGGATAGCTTTTCGTTTGCTTTCATATTCGTAGGCTTGGAGTTCATTATCAATCTCGATTCCTAGGAAATGTTTCTCGAATGCCTTGTTAAAGGCATAAAAAGGTCTTGGACAATGTTCTAGCCGCTTTAGTGCTATTTCTTGGAAATCCTCCTCTACTGTTCTTTGGATAATCTGAAGAACGTCTCCTGAAACCCATCCAAGTGTGATGAGTTCACTATCCTGCTGTGGTAAACCCGTTGTTTCGACATCGACAACGGTACCGCGGAGGACGATTGGAAGTTTCTTTCTTTTAGTGAGCATTTCAATCCCTCTTGGTTCCCCTATCAGGGGCTACCTCGCTTTTATTCGGTGCTACCGAAATACAACTACATTTCTTTTAAAACATAGAAGATATAAGTATCTACTATGACGGTCACAATAACGGTCCACGGCGGCGCCGGAGAAATCGGATCAAATAAAATCCTCATCGAAGATAAAGGCCACGACGTCAAGTTCTTCCTCGACTTCGGTAAGAACTTCGAAGCCATGCGCCAATACTACGACTTTCCAGTAGGACCAAAAAATCTAGACGAACTCCTACGCATCGGCGCAACCCCTGACCTCCCAGGACTCTACCACCTCCCTGAAAGCAAGGAACAACCCAAAACCGATATCGACGCAGTCCTCTTAACCCATGCCCACACGAAGGATTATGCGAATCCTTTGGGGTAGACTGACCACGGGGGCTATATCCCTTTACTAAACAGATCAATCCAGGTTCATATGGGTGAATGTACTCGCCATGTCTTTGAAGCCCGGCTAGAGGGGAGTCGAAAGAGGTTCGACACACAGATAGAGGGTCTTGAGATAAAGACGTTCAGAACGGGAAAGAAGTTCAAGATTAGCGGAGTTGAGGTGCAACCGGTTCATGTGGATCATAGTATCCCCGGTGCTTACGGCTTTATCATCCATTGCTCAGAAGGCACCCTCGTTTACACAGGAGATTTCCGTAGACACGGTACTCGACCTCAACTTACGCAAGACTTTATCGACGCAATACAGGAAGCTGGTTCTCCGGATGTTGTACTAAGCGAAGGAACTAATATCGCAAAGGCAGAACTGACCAAAGAGGCAGAGGTCCGAAAACAAATCGAGGCAACTATCGAGAAATGTCGTGCCCTCGCGATTGTAGACTTTTCAGAAGTCGATTTTGACCGCTTCCGCACAATGCAGGCTGTTGCAAAGGCGACTAACCGCGAACTTGTCATTGAGCCACGCCGCATGTGGATGCTGAGCACCTTAAACAAATGCAGTGGTCTCGCAACACCTAGCATCCTAAAGGACGGGACAATTCGGCGATATGACCGTGAGAAAAAACGTAGATCTACCTATGAGAAACTCCTCAGCGAGTCCAAGCCGCCCCTTACGGATTTTGAAGGCCGCGCCGTGAAATCCTCAGAACTACGCGCCAAGCCTCGACGTTATTTACTAGCCACTAGCTTTGGCAGCCTCTCTCTGATTCAACATGTGAAACCCGCCTCAGGAATCTACTTACTGAGTGCTTCAGAGCCCTTCAATGAAGAAAGCGAAATCAGCTTCGATAAGTTACTAAATTGGCTAACCCTCTCCGGTTTGGCGATGTACACTGCTCACTGCAGCGGCCATATTGATCCTCTAGGGCTTCGCCAAACTCTTGAGGAAATGCGGCCTAAAATGGTTTACCCGATTCACACCGAGAATCCTCAGCTTTTCAAGCGCTTCGTTGAACCCAGTGGTGTAAGAGTGCAAATTCCCAAACAAGGTATTCCATTCAAACTATAATGGAAAGCTAAGTCTAGGGTGCAGTATTACCCGAAAGGATTTTAGTTGGAAGAATAAGTAGAGCCACATTATGTCCTTTTTGAAAGGGCTTCGAGGAAACCCAACAAAGTCTGCTGCTAAGCATAAAACGCGCGCTATGAAGCTTGAAGAGCGGGAAGAAGAGGAGAGAGCCGCGGCAGAGTGGGTTGCTGCAGCTAGAGATTACACTAAAATTCCTGATTTGAAACGGGCACGGGAATGCTATTTACGGGCTGCTCAACTTTTCCAGGTTTGTGGTGGCGCCTCCCGTGAAGAAGCAGCACTCAGGCAGGCTAGTGATTTGACCTTAGAGGAAGAGGATTATGAAGAAGCAGCAGATGTCTTTGATCGCCTGGTAAACCTAGCCACTCGCCTTAAGGATAATCGCCTTCTTTACAGAGTCTTAGCCCTAAAGACATTAACATTAATCGCTGCCAATAAACTATCCAAGGCAAAAGAAACCTTTCACTTGGCAGAGAAGGTCAAGGAAAGGCTAGGCAGTAAAGAATCTAAAAACCGCCTCTATGTGTTAGCCCACGCCTTAGTGAAACGGTTTGCTGATGGCGATACAGTCCCGGTATCAAAGTTGCCAGAAAAGGTAGCTGAATCAGATGCTGTTAATCAGTTAATAGCCAGACTTGTCACCGCCTATAGGGTTACTGAGGATGTTGTCGTATCTCTCTCACTTCAAAAAGAAACAACTCCGATTAAAGGAAATATAACAGGCTATTGTAAGGTAAATTCACCTGTTGTTCTCAATCTCTTGGAAGCAAAGTTACTGACCCCTTCTAGTGTATCTTTACCTAAACCTCCGGTTTTCGGAGAGAAATCCGGTACCAGCCTTAGTGCTGCATTCACTCTTCAAGCTAATCTTCCTGGTGAATTCCATATAGGGCCAGCCTATGTACTGCTAGAGCTTGAGAATCAGCGTTTTCAACTCAAATCCGATTCCGCATCTTTACGTGTTGCTGCTGCTAAACCTCGAATCTATGCCGAAGCGCAATTTCCCTCAGAAATTCACTCCCAGGAAGAATTCGAACTCCTACTTCGAGTGAAAAACGAAAGCCACGGCGATGCCTCAGAAGTCACTCTCCGTGTTACACTACCTCCAAGTCTTAGGCTGCAGACAGGAACATTGGAAAAACGCATCATTACGTTACCAGCTCAAGAAGAGGTTCGGTTTCCCCTCTTTATTATTGCCTCAAAAATTGGTGAACATGAAGGCTCGATTGATCTTGAGTATAAAGGTGCAAGCAAAAGGAGTCGCAAAGAAACAAGACCATTTACAGTTACAGTTAAACGCCGCAAGCGAAAACACAAGGAGTAGTCTACAAGGTTAGGTGTTCCAAAATAATGCGTGCACTTCTCTTAGCTGGAAGCCAGAGCACAAGAATGTGGCCACTTGTCGAAACATGCCCAAAACCCTTACTCAGTATCGGTGGCAAACCCATTATTCAGTGGATGATTGAGGACTTGCATTCTGCAGGTATCCGGAACATCGTTGTCTCCATCGGATATCTGGGCGAACAAATACGCGATTTCCTCGGGCGTGGACACGGACTAGGTGTGAAGATAGATTATGTTGTCCAAGAGGAAGAGCGTGGTGTCGCTGAATCCATTCTAATTGCAAAGGAGGAGGTCGAAGACGAAGAGGCCTTCCTCGTAGCAAATGCTGACATCCTCGCCGGTCCGAAAATTATCCGCCGCGCACAAAAACACTATCGAGACCTCGATGCTGAAGCAGTTGTTAGC
Organism: Candidatus Hermodarchaeota archaeon; assembly: GCA_965372125.1. Lineage (GTDB taxonomy): Archaea > Asgardarchaeota > Hermodarchaeia > Hermodarchaeales > Hermodarchaeaceae > YT-063. The sequence goes on from CBDVBC010000046.1 coordinate 5,859, forward strand.
CTAACCCTCACGAATACACCACAGTTTTACGGAATAGCTGAAATCGATGAACGTGCTAGGATTCGCCGAGTTGTGGAAAAACCCCAACCAGATGAAATCCAGAGCCGGTACGCGATAGCCGGTATCTATGTATTCCGCTCCTCGATCTTCGAACAGTTGGAAAAGACACGGGATTTACCAAAAACTATCCAAAGCCTAATCGATCAGGAGGAGAAGGTCTACGGCTCTGTTTGGGAACTAGATTGGGTTGAGGTATCCTATCCTTGGGATTTAATTCAAGCGAATCGTTTTGTCCTCGACAAGCAGCTGAAAGGGAAAGGCTCCTTCATCGCTGAATCCGCTGACATACAGCAGCCCAGCCGGATTGAGGGATCTGTACATATCTCAGAAGGCGTGGTAGTTCGTCCCCACACAACAATCAGGGGCCCGGTCTATATTGGTCCTAATACCTACATTGGGAATAACTCACTAATCCGAGAATACACCTCTCTTGGATCAAATGTCCTTGTCGGTTTTGGTTGCGAGATTAAGGAGAGTATTATCTATGACTCTACGAAGATCGGACGACTAAGCTTCGTCGGTGATAGTGTCGTGGGTCGAAACGTCGAAATCGGCGCTGGAGTGCAGCTTGTAAACCACCCACTCGCCGGCAAAACTATCACCTCCACCATTTCAGGCAAACCGGAAATAGTTCCAAGAAAGAAGTATGGCGCTATTATAGGGGATAACACGATTTTGAGCCCTAATGTTTCTGTATTTCCTGGTGTTAAAGTCGGTGCAAATTCCATTGTACTTCCTGGTATAGTTCTCGCCGAAGATGTTCCCTCTTTCACTGAAGTACACTCTCGTCAAAAGGTCGCTTTTCGTCGCTTAAGCTAACCAAGTTAGAAAAACACTTAAAGGTCGACAGAATTTCTCACATATGGTGAGTCCTTGTGGCTGTAGTTCTTGCATATATTCTAATTCTATCAAAATCTGGTCGAGAAAACGAAATCCTTGATGCACTTAAAGAATTCAAGCAGGTCACAGAGGCCCGAACCACGCTTGGCTCTTGGGACATCATAGCTGCCGTCGAGTCAGAAAGCATGGACGGTTTATATGTCCTTGTTGAACGTATCCGTCGACTAAGATACGTTGAACGCACCTCGACTCTAATCACCCGCTAGTTCCTTGGCGTTTTCTCTGCTAGGATTGGCGAAAAGCATAATAATTCAAATGACTAGCGGTGAGCATCAAGCATATAGAAGACAATTCTTGAATTATATGTTCAAGCGAGAATGAAGGACGTTCATCAAATGACAGAAAAATGGGTCTATCTATTCAGTGAAGGCAACAGGGACATGCGCAACCTCCTTGGTGGAAAAGGCGCAAACCTAGCCGAAATGACCAACGCAGGAATCCCAGTCCCTCCCGGATTCACGATAACAACAGACGCTTGCAACGCATACTTTGCCGCAGGTAAGCAGTTCCCCAAGGGGATGTGGGAACAGGTACTGAAGGCGTTAAAAGCGGTTGAAAAACAAACAGGAAAACATCTCGGAGACCCAGCCAACCCACTGCTTGTATCCTGCCGCTCCGGAGCACGGATCAGCATGCCAGGGATGATGGACACGGTCCTTAATATCGGTCTGAATCCCATTGTTTTGGAGGGGTTTGCAAAATTAACTGGAAATGAGCGGGTTGCATGGGATGCTTTTCGCCGTCTGATACAGATGTTTGGTAATATCGTGAAGGAGATTGACCGTCATAAATTCGAAGCTATCCTAGACAGATACAAAGCACAGACTAAGGGCGGCAAGGACACAGACTTGACCGTAGCGATGCTCAAAGACTTGGTCAAGGACTTCAAGACTCTTTACAAAAAGGAACTCAACGAGGAATTCCCAGACGAGCCGCTGGATCAGATCCGGCAAGCAATTGCCGCGGTCTTTAGTTCTTGGTTCGGCGCTCCAGCAGTAACCTACCGCAACGCCGAAGGTCTATCTCATGACTGGGGAACCGCTGTTAACTGTCAAACCATGGTCTTCGGGAACATGGGTGAGACTAGTGGAACGGGAGTCGCTTTCACCCGCAACCCCGCTACCGGCGAGAAACAGATCTGGGGTGAGTACCTGATCAATGCCCAAGGGGAAGATGTGGTTGCTGGCATCCGCACTCCGCAACCCATCTCGAAATTGGCAGAAGAAATGCCTGAAATATTTGAGGAATTCCTCGAAATCTGCGAACGCCTTGAGCGACACTACCGCGATACACAAGATGTTGAATTTACAATTGAACGTGGAAAGCTTTGGATGCTCCAAACCCGAACCGGCAAACGTACTGCCTTTGCTGCAGTGAAGATAGCAGTTGATATGGTAGTAGAGAAACTAATCAACAAGAAGGAAGCGTTACTACTCGATAATCCAAACAAGCTCAATCAGATTCTCCATCCTCGCTTCGACACTCTAGCTATACAGAAAGCAAAGGACGAGGGT
>CBDVBC010000047.1:0-8133 GCA_965372125.1 Candidatus Hermodarchaeota archaeon
AGTGGAACTTCTCTGCGAAGTTAAAGAAGAAGACTTACATAAATTTTTAGAAAGAATAGATAATGAATTTTCCGGTTATAGTCGCCAAAAAAATGTTAGCTGGATGCCGGCTGGCGGTGAATTTACAAGTTTTGAAATAAGATTTTTTAACGATTAGATTGTTCGAGGACCTACCAAAAGAAAATATCTGATGGTCTAAGGAGAAATTAATCGAGTCCTCCTTGTGTGTAATTATTACCTTTGGTAATTTTTGTAGTACAAACCTAGCGTTCCGAACCTCCTCTAGTTCAAGATTAGTAGATTTCGCCACCTCTTCACTTGAGAGAGATAAACTATCAACTTGCCAAACGCGTTTTTTTACTCTTGGTTTAACTCTAATACCGCTAGAAATTATCTGTTCCACGAGTGATGTGAAACTAATATTTTGCCTTACAGGAAAACTGATTGTGCACCTAGGTGCATTTAGCGAGAGAAACTCTTCTGAAAATGGCGAATAGTCAAGCACCAATCTTTTTAGATTCAGCCATTTCGCATGAATTACATCAAGAAGAGGAAAATCATCTTCTCCGTACATCATCGAGCAAGATATTCTGTCTTTTTTTCTAGGTAATAACACCTCCCATTGATGAAGTTCATCAAGCGGTACGGTCTTGGTCCCATCAGGATGAGATACGGGGCGACCCCAATCCTGAAGTTCATCAGCAATGATGAGGAGGACGGCCAATGGGTTTTCACTGAATTTTATTTTCGTTTCTAGACTTGAATCATGAAGACATATTGCAGCGGCAATCTCCAGCATTCGTTGTGCCGGCTTGTCTTTCTGAAGACAGCATCCAAGAAATTCCATTGCTCCAATTGAAGCGTGATTAGGCTTATCATAGATGCATTTCAGTAATTGCTCTGATCTAAGGCAAGTCTGCTCCTGTAATTCATCGAACCCCCTTAGACCTCTCTTCAATTTAGGTATCGAAGATTCGTATTCAAGAATGGAATAGCCTTTTCCGAGGGCTTCCACAACGTGTTCAAAGATTTTATTTGATTCTTGTACTGGATAAGCCGCATCGTGAAATAGTGCAGCAACGAATAAATCTCTTGCTTGTTCTTCAGGAAATGATTTGTAAAATAACGCCCTTTTATCTAATCCTTTTCCTCTGTCAGGTAGAGTTTTTATTTTTTGTCTTCGAAAAGACCTCCTTACTATATTTACTAATTGGTTTGCAATTAATGCTGTTCGAACCATGTGATTGAGATGGTCGCGATAGATTTTTCCTACGAATCCTGTTCGGAATTCCTCAATGAGGCTTTCGAATCTTCGGAGGTTTTCAGCAATAGTCGTAATTTTAGTTTGTCCTTCTGCGCTCAAGTAGTCCCGAGTGAAATCGAGAATTATTGAAGATATAATATTCGCAGCAAACCGGCTTTTAGTTATCCCATCTTTTGCCTTTACCCATCTGAGAAAGAGATTTCGATGTTTTCTTAGGAGTGGCACGCGGTCGATTAATTTTCCATCAAAAATGGATGTAGCTGGAGGCGTGCTCATTTTCCTTCCCACACTAAGATGTCCTTCAGATGTAATACCTTCTTCAGTTTAAACATTTTTTGGCTGCAAGAACTACTTCAGAGTCCAATTCTATTGCTCCAAGTGAGGACAAACCACATCCGTGGGGGCAATCGGGAGGGGTGTTCTGTCGAAGCGTTTAATGATAGGCACGCTGCCCACACGTTGTACTAGACGTTGTTGGCTGCCGTCCAGCTGCCGATACACCTTATAATGTACGCGTGGACCACTCATCATAAACTCATCACTCGCATATTCTCCTAGCCTTGCTTTGATACAGAGATTTTTGAACCGAGCCATCCGACTTATTTCTCAGTATTCACCCTTCCCCTGAAAACAATTTCTTTACATGGTGATATTTGTAATCGGATAAACGTTTCAATCTTGTTCATAAGAAGCGGCGAGATAATTCTACCGTCTTTGTTCTTGTGGTGTCGATTAAAGGTGTCAATGAGGGCAGACTGCAGCTTCTCAGTATAGATTGCGTCAGCTTCAGAGGTAAGTAAGCGGTCTGATGGACTTTCCAATGGGTGGATAAAGGGTACCCTGTAGTACTTGTAGTCCTTGACCCGTTTATCTATGGAGTCCCTTGTAAAGAGTACCTGAGCAAACATGTCCCCCGGAAGAAGCTTGCGCAGCATGGGCTCTGCGCCAAGCATCCTCTGCATCTGCAAAGCACTGATAATAAGCTGAGCATCAGCAGGACTGGCAAGCCTACCCGAAAACTTGCTCCCCGTGTTAGCGATGACGTACCTGCTTAGGAGGCTGGGCTGCTGATCCACTGCTACCAGCCCAAAGCCATAGGCTCGTCCCTCAGCGAAGCACTGCTCAAGAAGGGTTCGAGACCCCCGGTCCCAGGAGGTGCGGGCTTCCGGTACAAACCTGTGGGCCTCCTCAAAGACCACAACGTGCAAACGCTCCCGAACTTGGGGATTAGCCTTCCTGTACTCCCACAAGCCACTTACCAAGAGTTCTCCGAGGACCCGCTGGTCCCTGAGATTCGTCGTCCAATCCAGTTCGACAGAAACAATCCGGTCCGAAAAGAAAGCGGGGTCAAAGCCTACCATGGTGTTCAGGCTCTTCCCTAGTTCTCCGGTTGTCATTAGGTGGAGGCGGCTTTCTAGGGCGCGACGAGAATTGGATTCCCGAGACCCTTTCACCGGGAATTCTGCAACCTTCTTCTCAAGCTCACGCAAAGTAGGCCAGGTCACAACCTCCGCACCAACACCATGTAGGTCGTGTTCTCGGTATAATACTTCGATGCAGTCTTGGAGGATTCGGCGGGAGGGCTCACCCAACCCATAGCACCGCGTAATGATATCTGCCACGCGTCCCACCCACGCACTCGTGCTTACGCGTGGTGGTGGCTCTAGGGGGTTTAGCTTTAGCAGTGGGTCACGGCCAACCGCAAGGACTGATCCAGACCTGCTCGCTTCTCTTGCTGTGGTGATGAGGTCCCGGTATTCGCCCTTCACGTCTAGGACTAGGATATCACCAAAATCTAGGGCGCGCCTAAGGAGGATCTTCACGAAACTGGTCTTACCGCTACCCACGCTCCCAACGACTAGGATGTTCCGCAGGAAATGTAAACTGGTAAAACTGGAAGGCAGGAAAATCTCGAAATCCCAGGCAGAATACTTAGTACGCCTTGGTCGGTCATAATCCTCAAAGGTCACGCCTTTACCTCCTGGTACTTACTCGCCGGCCAGAATCCTGTTTGGCAGATGCCTCCTGGAGCCAAGCCAGATCGATGCCTGCTTCCCCTGCGACTTGGTGGAGTCTGCGCTCCTCAGCAAAGTACCTCTCACTGTCTAGGAGTCCGTGGAGAAGACGCCACTTCAAGAAACTGTCCACCTCTTCGAGAAGCTGTATGAAGGTGTCCCGACTAAGCTGGACTCTTCCACTCCGATGACGAGACTTTGACACCCTAGGCTCTGATACCATTCGCCCAGTGCCTGCAACGATGTTTTCTTGTGCAAGGCCTTGGAAGAGGTCAAGGAACCGCCGCCCATTAGCTGTCAAGTGGAAGGTGCGCTGAGGGCCACGCTTGAAACCCACAACATGATCTGCCACCAGCCCCGCCCTCTGCAGATCCACTAGATATCGGTATACGGTGCTCTGATTCACACCCAGCAGGTCCTTCAGGTCCCCTGCACTGGTGTCCAGCTCTACTAGAGCCAACAGAATGGCGAAACGGTGGCGGTTCCCCAGCAGCCTGCAGGTGTGCAGCATCCACCCCACAACACCCCGCTCCTCTGCCATCACACGCCTAGCCCTTTCCTCAAAACCCTCAGCAACAGAAGACTTGTCAGCCAAGACACGTTTCACCTGGGTTCTGCGCGGGATTTGGTCACTTTATATGCCCTTCGGTCACCCGCAAACAAAGTGCAACCCACCGCACCAACCCCACAGAACCAGGTTCCACCCACGGCAACAAGTATGCAACCGGCTGCGAAAAAGTCAAGGAAAGGTGCAATCCACTGCATCAGGTGCAACCTGTTGCACCGGTTCGGAGAGTACATAAACCACCATCCCCCATAGAATAGTGTTTAACAACGTCTAACCCCACTACAACAAAACCCTCTCTCTCCTCTTCAAATCTCCTTTTCTCCATAACCCCCTAGCTCTCTTCCCATCTGTGCCCTTCTTTAGCTCCGTTCTAAAATAATCATTACACAACCCTGCAACTCGCCAAACAAAACATTCCCTAACCAATACAAAACAAAATCGAGGTGATAATATGAAAACTAACAACTCCACATCTAAACGCTCCCCCACACAACAACCCCCACTCACATCCCCCACTCCCACTACACCCCCACACACTCCTCTCTCCACTCTTCCTCCCACTTCTCTCACTCCCACTTCTCCTCCCTCACTCTCTCACCTCTCCTCCTGCTCCCCGCGCTCCACTCAACCCATCACTTCGCAACCACCACAACAAACAGGATCCCAGCAAACACCACAACACCGCCCCGCTGGAACCCAAACAAGCACACAACAAGAGGCACCAACTAGCCACAAGGCAGCCCCAGCAGCCAAAGCAAGAACAGACCAGGTAACAGAAGAACACCAGACACCACAGCCGATCAGACAATGGGAGAGCCTACTCAAAGAACTCCCACAAACACCCATCGCCACCCAACTCCTCAACCAATGGGGACACCAAGTATGGCAACACCTCGAAAAACTACTCCAACGCCACCCCTTCCTACAAGACCGACCCACCTTCCCAGAACGATACACCCACGCTCTTTGGCACCTCATCATCAAAACCGCACAACAAAACAACGCCCTACCCCCAGTCTCCATCTATGAACTCTCCCAACAACTCCAGCTTCCCCACGGAACCCTACACAGCTGGCTCACCACCCCCAAACAAGCCAGCATCATCGAAAGCATCACCATCCTCGACCAAGCCCACCACCAACACAACGCCCAACTCCCCGCGGAAGTCCACATCCACCTCATTCACCCTACCCGCGTCTACTACGCCTTCAAACCCTTCCACGCCCAACCTTCAGAACACATCACACCCCAAGCCCTCGCAGGCGCCATCCAACAACTCCATGATACGATTCCCAACCCACCCAGCGTCCTCATCGCAGAACTACGACCATACCACGACAACGGAGGACCCCAATGGCTCCGCCCACTCGCCAAAACCATCCGTAAATATCAAGCGGAGATCGAGCAGCACCTCAAACCCCTCGGGTCCAACCACACACTCCACATCGCCATCGCCAACAACACCCTCTACATCTGGCGAAGAAACAACGACCCCGACAACTGGCTCAACATCTACAACCATACACTCTTCTATACAAAAGAGAAAGACCAGTTAGTAAATAAAGCCAACCAACACCTCAACATCCGTGACCTCTCCCTTAGCAGAATCATTAAACAAATCACCAACCATCCCACCCAATCCACGTATCCCAAAGGAAGGCTAGCTGCTCTTAGACACTATCATCAGTACTTACTTGGCGAAAGCCTCCACTTCCTCTTCGACGCAACCAACCAAATACTTCAAGATATACACATCGATGCTATCGGCAGGGGTTCGCAAGGCTACGGACGCATCTATAATCCCAGGTTCCCCACCAAAGAAGAGATAGCCGAATTCCGAGCTCGCACGCTTGCCATAATGTTCTCAGACGGTCATCTCACCGAAAAATATGTACTGAAATACGACGAAACGGAAACCGACCGCGTCCAATATGTCAAAGCTCTCTTCCACACCTTCTTCGGTGACATTGAAGACAATCAAATCCGACCACGGATGCGCATCACTCGCCATAGATTCCCTGCTGTAATCGGACGCATACTAGAGAAATGGGGGCTACCCAAAGGAGACAAACTACTACGTAACCTCCACATCCCTGAAACAGTAAAATCTGGAGATGTGCGAGTTCGGTGCGCCTACCTCGAAGAAGTGATTCCAGAGGAAGGATGCCTCGTCATAACGAGAAGTGGTCGCAGAGGACAATACAAAATCGGCCGCACCGCCATCCTCGACGCAGGACCCAAAACCCAACGCTACCAGTTCACCCCCAAAATCACCCCAATCCAAAAAGAAACACTCCGACACATTATGAAAACTTACTACCCACAAAACAGAATCGGAGGAATAATCAGAAGCAAAGGATACTACCTAAACCTAGGCGACCTCAAAGCACTCGCCCAAGAAACAAAGGACTCACACCTCAAAGAACAAACAGAACAACTCATACAACTAATACTCAACAATCCACCCAAACTCCTCACCGACGAAAAGGAACTAGCAGAAAACCTGGGCATCAAAACAAGAATCGCCACGAAACGAATCTGCCTCTACGAATCAGGGAGAGTATCAGTAGGATGGGGAATAACAACTAGAAGCAAAGATGACGCTATTCGATGGGCACTACTAGCACCACCCGCCTCAGGACGAAAACGACGAAGCACCCAGCAATGGCTCAAAGCCAACAGAGACGATGCCATCCGCGTCAGAAACCAGCTACTCAAGGAAGGACTAGAACCAGTCCTCCAACTAAACTAACCTCGTACACCAGATTCAGCGATAATCTCTTTCACGATCTGCTCAAAACCAATCGCCATGATATGACAACCAGCAGCATCAGTCGTCTTCCTGATTTCGCGCACAAGACTGCTAAAGTAATCGACATTTAGGCGATACGTCTTCGCCTTCCGCGTCGGCTTATCCTCAATCTTAGAAAGCTCTTTCATCCGCTTTAAAAGGTCATCAGGAACAGTCATACCCGGGACGTACGCCGAAACCCAAGCCGCAATTTTGTACGATTTTAGAGGGCATAGCCCGATTAGTGTGGGGATTTTGATGTGTTTTATTTGGTTCATGAAGTTTTGTGCTTCTTGGATGGTGTAGATTACTTGGGTTTGTATGAATTCTGCGCCGATGGACTCTTTTCTTTCTAGTTTTAGTATTTCTGGTTCTAGCGGTTTGGCGCCTGGGTTGGCGGCTACTCCGACGTGGAATTTGGGTGGGTGTTCGATTTCGTTGCCTTTGAGGTCTTTGCCTTCGTCTGTCATTTTGCGGATGAGGTAGGTTAGGCTTGCTGAGTCGAGGTCGAAGACAGGTTTGGCTTCTGGTGTGTCGCCGAGGCTGGGGTGGTCTCCTGTTAGAGATAGGATGTTTTTGAGGCCGAGGGCGCCGGCTGCTAGGAGGTCGGCGAAGAGGGCAAGGCGGTTGCGGTCTCGACATGTCATCTGGCATACTGCTTCGAGTCCGACTTCTTTTTGCAGGATGTAGGAGGGAGCGAGGCTGTTCATGTAAGCGAAGCTCTGGGGGATGTCAGTGACATTGGCGGCAACGACGTGTCCTAAGAGTTTTCGGCCTCCTTCGAGGACATCTTCCATTGAGCCGATTTTTTCGGGTTCGATCTCGCCGGTGAAGGTGAATTTGCCGGCGTTGAGGCTTCGCATAAGGTCGCTGTAGGCGGGGCGTTGTGGTGCCATTACATTTCTACCTCCCGGGGGGATTGGGCGACGCGCCAGTCTCTTGGGGGTCGGTACTTGGTGAAGAGGTCGAGGCGACCCTGGGCTTTGAGTCGCTGGTAGATGAGGTACCAGCCGCAATCGTTCTCGTAGTTGCCGACTTCGCATTTGCCGTCTCGCATGCCGCCGCAGGGCCCGTTAATGAGAGCTTTAGGGCAGCGGGTCATGGGGCAGATGCCGCCCGTGTCGTTGAGGAGGCAGTCACCACAACCGCTACAATACTCGAAGTAATGGCCTAGTTCTCTGTCTTTTCCGCCCATACCGAAGGTGTCCACTGCAGTGAGGACTTGTATATCGGGAAAGACGTCGATGAGGGTTTGGGGTCCTACGCCGCAGGCAAGGGATAGCAGGACATCTGCGTTCTCAATCTGTGAGCGGAGAGTTGTCGCTACTAGCTGGCGGTCGCACTGCCGCAAAACAATGGTGTGCCGCACCTCGCCCGCCTTTCCTTTTAGCTTCCTTGCCATTCGGATTAACGTGGCAAGGGTTTCTGCCTGTTTGATACCTCCAACTTGATAGATTCCAGCGCAGCCGTCGCAGCCGATGATGAGGATGTTTTC
>CBDVBC010000048.1:0-8114 GCA_965372125.1 Candidatus Hermodarchaeota archaeon
TACCTGAAATTTTCCTCCCTTTAACAAAAAGGTTAGGGCAGGCTCGTTCTGAACCACTTGAGAACTCCGCTTGTACACCAAGACGCCTAAACCCTTCTATTATAGCTGTGCAGAGATGGTGATAAGAAGCAACCACACCGCTTGGGATATTTGTGTCATCAGTACGACAAACAAGATTGTAGGTCAGTTCCCCCTCAAAATCATGGTAGACAGCACCCCCGCTAGAACGGCGGCGAATAATGTCGACGCCTTTTTCTTTGCATGCCTCAACGTCGACCTCGTCAAGAACTCGTTGGAACCGCCCAATGGAAACTGCAGAAGGGGACCATCGATAGAACCTTAGAGTGTTTGGTGATGTTCCTTGCTGGCAACCAGCCAGTAGAATATGATCAATCGCCATATTTTCGATGGCAGTGTGTGGTTCAGTTCGAATAAGTCGCCAAGGAGCTTGCTTCAGTTATAGAACACCTCCTAGTTGTTGTCGAATTTCGAGGAGTTTCTCAGCTGGAGGTGAAGTAGGATAATTGTATAATGGTTCACTAGGTCTTTCCGTGAAGAATGGCCGATTGCATCCGCTGCATCCTGTTGTTTGGAATGCTCGTCCATCATCAATGATTGCAGATAATTTATCCCTAGAGACACCAAGAGATGTTATTTCACGTGTGTGTGTATCGAATGTTAATTCCTCTGCCCGGGCCATACGATGCTTTATTACGAAATGCGCTAACTGAATACGTCGATAGCTCTTAAGGGAGGGTCTCGCCCAATGTGCGAGAGGAGTACCAGGTATTGGTGTAAAGGGGAAGAGCCCAACTTCTACGCCGCGATCAATAATTTCTTGCATAAATTTGACGGCTTCCTCCTCTGTTTCCCCAAGTCCTATGATGAAATGTGTGGTTGTTTTTCCTGATCCAAAAACAGCGAGGGCACTCTCAAGGGCTAGAATATGGCTTTCCCAGCGAAATGGGCCATTAGCTTCCTGCCCTTTTATTGTCCTGAATATTTCTGGTGTTACTGTGTCTAGGGCAATCGCTACGCGTTCGAGCCCCAGCTCTTTAAGCTTGTAGAGGAAGGTTTGGGGGAGAGGAGGTAGAGCGGCAGATAGTGGGAGAGTGGGTGCTATTTGATGAAATGAATCTATTAGGTGGATAAGGTCCTCTTTCAGGCGGGGATAAACTAGGGTTTGGAAACATAGTCGCTGAAAGGGGGAGTTATCGCCTAGCTGTGAAAGCTTGGTGAGTACTTTGGAGAGAGGGTAGGCGGGCCAAGTCACGCGGGAGAGTCGGTTAGCAGGGGCTTGGCTGGTGCGCGCCTGAGCACAGAAGGCACAATTGGCAGCACACCGACCTAGAGTGTACGTCATTGTATACGCGGTTGTGGGTATTGCGTCCATTTTACATTGGACTAGTCCTAGAGTAGCGGCTGTTCCGAGAGATAAACGTATTTTTCTAAGCAGTTTGTGGTCCACCTAACAAGGTTCTGAGGATGTTCAGAAATTGGTACAAGGAAATAAAAACTTGGCTCCGTTGTTAACAGTATACTGGAAACCTCGAAGTAGATGGTCATACGGGTGTGCGTGCCTACCTTTCTTCGGGTTTACCTAAAACTCTTGTAGATGTAATGTTAAAAGAAGAATTGGTGCTAATATGCGAATCTCAGGCTCTGAGGAAGAATCAAAATCAGTAGTTGAAGTTGCCCGACTAGTGCTTCTTGCAGCTCGTACCGCGCCAAAAGGAAAAGGCGTGGATGACATTGAAACTATGATTCTCACTAGCAAGGACAAAGATGCGGTAGCACGTGAAATGCGAAAAATCGCTGGGAAAACTGGCGAACATTGGATTCGAGATGCGAAAAATGTGGAACAATCACCAGTACTTGTGCTTATAGGGCTAAAAGGACCAAGAATCCTCGGCACTAATTGTGGTGCTTGTGGCTTCGAATCTTGTGCAATGCTTCAAGAAGCAGGCCCGAAGGAAGGTAAGTTCTTCACAGGACCAACCTGTATTATCAAAGCTCTAGACTTGGGCATTGCTCTGGGTAGCGCTGTCAAGACTGCGCAGATTCATAATGTGGATAATCGTATCTTCTTCCGAGCTGGTGCAGCTGCTTACAAGCTCAAACTATTACCAGAATGCAGCATCATAATGGGTATTCCACTTTCTGCGACTGGTAAAAGCGTCTTCTTCGATCGCTAAATATACAAAGTGATTATCTGTCAATAATCCCTGAATTAAAAGATGGTAGCCCGGAGCGGATTCGAACCGCTGTCCCAAGGTACCTCCACAGCACCTATGGCACTGTTCCAGAGCCTCGGATGATTGACCACTACACTACCGGGCTTCCTAGTTGTTTTCTCAATATGGGTTCTTTATAGGCTTTTTGGCTCGCTCCATCCAAAGGAGCCCATTCTATGGTGATTCAACAGGAGGAGGGTCAGTTGTGTTTGCTGAAATCCGACTGATTAAGAGTCCAGAGTCGAGATAAACCGTAAAACTATGGTCACCATGAATTACTTCGAATGGTACTGGAAACTGAACCGCATCTTTCACAACTTCTTTGGTAACTTTGAATGCAACTCTTTCGCCGCAAACTGGGCATTTTAGGGCTTTCAGGGGCATTGATGAGACCTCCATGATATCGTTAGAGTATCTTTCTTATGGCTTCTTTTATGACAGGAGCTACGGAAACTAGACCGAGTGGTGAGCTTACTGTGTCAGTCCCGACCACATACTTTGCACCCGCTTGGTAGATGCGGATAAGAGCATTTTTAACTAGCAATGGGTGCGCGCAGCCTACATAGATATCCTTGGCACCATGTCGTTTTAAGACTTCGATTGCCTTGATTATGGTATTTCCAGAAGATATTATGTCGTCGACAATTAAAACATCCCGCTTCTCTACATCAAGTTTACGGGGGCGTACTTCTACCGTCTCCGCATCAAACCGTTTTTTCTCAAGAGCATCATAATCAGCGTCAATTGCCTTCGCTGCATTTTTTGCCCAAACCTCAGCCCCTGCGTCGGGTCCTATAACAACTGGGCTGTGTAATGTGTGTGCGCCGGCAACATGTTTCGCAATCTCGCTCATAGCGCTTATATCAACCAGAGGAATTTTGGTGAGCTTTGTGACATCGATTACGCGATGACGATGTGAATCAATTGTGAAGATATGGTCAGCACCAGCCACTTCAATTAGGCGAGCAATAGTTTGGAGGCTTATTGCTTCACCTGGTTTGAACCGCTCGTCCTGCCGGGCATAGGCAAAGTAGGGTGTAACCACTATTACCCTGCGCGCCTTTAGATCCTTAAGCGCATCAAGCATTAGGAAAAGTTCGATTAGGTATTGGTTTGGTTTTTGCCCTAATGATTGTACAACAATGACATCCTCTTTCGAAACCTCGCTGAGAAAGCGGACATAGAGTTCGCCATCTGGGAACATTTTAACTTCAGTATCTAAGTATTCAGCATTTAGCGCCTGAGCTGTTTTCCAGGCAAGTGTTTTTGATGGGCTGCCGCTTGTAACCAAGACCATTGTTTTTTCCCTCGGATTGCAGGCTTCCACTTCAAGCAACGAACACAAATAAGCTTAGTGCCTTGAAAGACAAGTTCCTTTAATTCATGTTTTTATCGACAGCACTCCTTCAAAGAAGCTAAGAAGAGCACGAAAGGCATCACCGGAGAGCCTCGGGCCAAAAATCTGGACAGAGCCCCTAGCGTCAAGGCGGCAAGCATAAGACCGCCCAGTTTCCCTGATTAAAGGGGTTATGAAGTTAATGGAGCGGATTTGGCGCGCACCTTTCTCAATAGTCGCATAATGAGGGAGCGTATGTAATTCACGAGACTTCAGGCTAACAGCCTCTAACTGGCTTTGGCCAATCGTAACATCACCGAACACTGCACGCACTAATTCACCAGTGCCTCCTCTCCTGCGCTTGGTCAGATAATCGACAATAGCGCGCATGCGATTAGGGTCTAGCTCGTAGGGGCTGAGCCTGCCAGGATACCCCAATACTGCAGTCGACAGCAACCAAGTAGCTGCATTAATTGCCCTGCGGGGAAGGTCCAGAATGAAACAATATCCGGTTTCTGGTCGCCAGAAAATTTCGGAAGTCATATTGAAACTGATGGTTCTGTATTGACGGTCTCGGGTTAATGATTGGGGTACTCGCATGCGACCCTCATAGGAAAGAATCAGCTCTACAAGTTTCGGTGTAGCCTTCTGACAACGCAACACTGCCTTGGGAATCAACTGGCTCAGTCGTCGCGCGCTCATACGACCACGGAAACCAGTCCTGCTGGATTCCTCCTCTTGCGAAGCGTCATCCAAACCAACTAAATCCTCCAATGAATATCTGAGGGAAGTTAGCGTACGTGTAACAGATAGGATGGCTCTGGATTGAGTAATGTGGAAAGATTGCATAACAAACCTCACTCCCTTGATTTTAGGTATTGCTTCCTCTTCGTGCTCCTTCTATTTATTTCTGAGGTAGGATTGCTACAAGTACTATGAAAGATGGAAACTATGATAAGGAGTAGGACGAAAACCTGACAAGATAAATTTCTAGAGGCGAAAACATTGCCGCCGGCTAAACGCAAGAGAATCATTATTAGGCCAGAGGAAGGTGAGCATCACCACGATCATCACGGGCACCATCATCACGACCACGCTTCATCTTCATTGGTTGATATCGAATTACAGGAAAACTTCCTAGAGTATAACCGAAGGCTCGCTCAAGAGAATCGCACCTTCTTTGATAAGCACGGTATTCGCGCCTTCAATGTTCTTGGGAGTGTTGGTTCTGGAAAGACATCACTAATTGAGGCGATAGTTGAGCGCCTTGCCAGCCGACGTGAAGAGATTCTTGTTATCGCTGGTGATGTAACCACTACTATTGATGCTGATCGCATTGGAAAGCATGGAGTACAAACGATTCAAGTAAATACTGGAGTAGAGTGTCATCTTGATGCCCGTCTAATTCGAAAAGCCCTCAAGTCTGTTGACCTAGAAGGCGTTAGGATTCTTATTATTGAAAACGTCGGCAACTTGATTTGTCCTGCTGACTTTCCACTAGGTTGCCATCTAAAACTTGTAGTAATAAGTGTCACAGAGGGTCCGTGGATGATTCAAAAACACCCTATCATGTTTCGCGATGCAGATTTACTTGTGATCAACAAGATTGACTTGGCAGAAGCAATGGAAGTTGATGTTGACCAATTAGAACAAGATGCAAAACAAATCAACTCTACACTCAAGGTCTTACGTACTAGTGTCCGGAAAGGTCTTGGTATAGATGAGGTCATCCAGCAACTTGGATTATAACTAGTGCTGAATAGGCTTCAACCAAATCCAAGAAGTTTTTCAAATTTTTCAGCTGTTCGCTTAAGTTCAAGTAGCAAAGGACCAAGGCGTGCCTCTTCCTTAGTAATAAAAACTACTACGGCAAGTGGACCACTATATCGAAGCAATATGAACCCACGTTCAGCCTTCACAAAGAGAGAGTCAAGTCTACCTTTCTTCAGATTTTCAATAGCGTTGGCTCCGATTGCCAACATTGAGGAGGCAAGAGCAGCTAGTTCTCCTTCACCGATTTTAGCGTCAATAGCACTAGCCATTGGTAAACCGTCTGTGGAAATGATTGATACACCTTCTAGCCCAGGTACATTAAGTTGGGCCTGCCTAAGAACTTCCATGATTGCCTTCATCGGATCATCCGACGAACCAGGCTCAGCCATAAAACAACGCCAATTCCTATTCTTTGTAAAGTATTATTAGTGAATAACAGGCTAAAAACGTGTTCCACATTTTGCTCATTTTACCCACCCGAAGCCCACAAATGCTTTACGAACTCGCTCATTTACGGGAAGAGCTACCATAATTCCTATAATTACTTGTACAAGATTAACTGGTAACTCGATTAGAGCAGCCTGAGAAAACATGAGCCATTGGAAGAGGAAATAGCCAGTTATCATAAGGAAGCCGCCAAGAAGCATAGAGGTAGCGCTCCAAGCTGCTGCAGCATCGTATCGAAGAGTGAGGATTATAGTAACGGATCCAATGTAAACCGCCATGAGAAGCCAAAACCATGACGGGAAGTAAACGTCGAAGACACCCCATAGAGTCTCAGGTTTGATAACGCTAAGGAGCAACCATCCGATTAAACCTAGAGCTACCGCAAGTCCACCACCTATACCGACTCCAAGATAGCGTAATTGAGTCAGGGAAAGGCGTTTCCTAAATCCGTACCCCAAATAACCGACAACAAATCCCTCAAGCCCTTTGATGATTAGAGTAGCTGGTGCATACACGGGAAATCCTAGTAAAATGTCAGCAGTCATTGACCCAACTCCACCTGCAATTGCGCCGACGACTGGACCAAAGAGTAGGGCGCTAATGAAGACCGCAATTTCTCCCAGGTTGAAGTAGCCATACGTTGCAGGTACATAGATTTGGAACATCATTGTTACAATACAGCAAAGCGCACCCATTATCGCAGTTAACGAAACGAGGAGCGCCTTTGGCATCTGGGGAATGAGTCCACTATCGGCCTTCTGAGCCATACATACACCACTTCCTTCTCTTCCTCCTCTTTTTACTAGGTATTTAGTGTATCTGGTTGCCCGTTTTTTTTAAAGCAAACGACTCTTGAGGGTTGTGAGGTCTGGTAATTTCTTGCGAAATTTCCTAAAATAGTATAAATCTAAATTAATTTAAAGTATATATGTTTCTTTTGCGTAATATTTATTTTGAGATATTCTTTTGCCTTACTTGAATTACAGATTTCCGAGGCTTGTGTAATTGAAAACAGGCATAGCTTTCGCCCCAGGCCACATAACAGGTTTCTTCCAGATCTGTGATGATTCAGAGGATCCTTTAAAGAGCGGTTCTCGCGGGGCGGGAGTCTCTGTTGAAAGGGGAGCCACTACAACCGTTGAAATATCCCAGGCTAGGACAACATCAATAAAAATACGACTTAATAGGTATTCAACCACTTCGGCACCAGTTTCAGCGAAGGTTGTAGCCGACTTTCTCGAACTAGTTAGCGACAAGTCATACAAAATCAGTGTTAAACACGAAATCGAGCTTCCGATAGGTTGCGGTTTTGGGATTAGCGGAGCTGGAGCTCTGAGTCTAGCTTTGGCACTAAACGAGGGATTCGAATTGGGACTTACACGAATAAAGGCAGCTCAAATAGCCCATATCGCCGAGGTAGCGTGTAAGACCGGGTTGGGTTCAGTCATTGCAGAGACTTATGGAGGAATTGAAATTAGAGTGAAGGCAGGCGCCCCTGGAGTCGGTGAAATACAAACACTTCCTTTCAGCGAGGAATATGTTGTTCTCAGCTTGCCTTTCGGCCCACTGTCAACTGCAAAATACTTAACCAATGAAGGAGACCGCCGGCGAATCAACGAACTGGGCGGAGAACTAACTGCTGCCTTACTTCGTCAGCCAAGCATATCCAATCTTATGATTTTTTCCCGTCAGTTCTCTAGGCACATGAAACTCTTGACAGAAAGAGTGGAGAAGATTATTCTAGAAGCAGATAAAGCAGGAATTATTTGCAGCACAGCTATTTTTGGCGAGAATGTCTTTTCAATAGTTCATAGGGACCAACTGCGAGAGACAGATGCAATTTTTAGACATCATTTACCAAAAGGACACGAATTATTGATAATGGAAATAGATGCTCAAGGAGCTCGTGTAATCGAATGAATGAAGAGATAGTTTCACCAGATCACCCACGGGCAACATCACTACAAATTCGTGCGAAACTTGCTCATGGCTTTAAAACAGGTATAACTTCAGCTTTTGGGCTATTCGCTCATGGTAGAGGTGAAGCTTTCGACTATCTGATTGGAGAGCGGACAACAGAGAACGCGACAAGAGCTATTCGAGCGGCGGCAGCAAGCCTCCTATTAGCACGTCATCCTGTTCTTTCAGTGAATGGTAACGTTGCGGCTTTAGTCCCTCAAGAACTAGTTGAATTAGCAGCAGCCACAGATGCGAAACTTGAAGTGAATTTGTATCACCGGGGGGGTGGCCGTGAAGAAGCAATAGCAGCGATACTTCGAAAATCGGGCGCTAAGGACATCTTGGGAATAGGAAAAGCTGCATCC
>CBDVBC010000049.1:0-8107 GCA_965372125.1 Candidatus Hermodarchaeota archaeon
GCGCGACCAGATTAGGCGACTCATTCCGCAGTGTCTCAAGGAACGGCAACGGTCTCTGTTAACATCACGTTCGAAGTCGCTAAGGAGTACACAATTAACATTTCAGTACCCATAACGGTCCAACAATCCACCGTCAGCAGGACAGGAATGGACATCTGGCAGTGGGTGGACTTTACCAGTAAAACCCACATCCTACAAGGCTATGCAAATTTTTCTACCCCAAACAATAGCTGCCTGGTTCAATACCATTGGGCAAATCCCACCCTATACACCAATGGTCGCAATTACTTTGGGCAAGTGGAGTCCGGGATTCCTGCTCCCCGTGAAAAGATAGGTCAATCATTTTCTAACATCGATACGGTCTACACAATCGATGTGTACGGAACCCACAATGACACAATTGAATACGCACAGGGAATTGTACCCTCTCAAACAATACAACTTGACTCAACCACTTGGCGTATTGTATTCACTAATCATTATTCGCTACCCAAGTTCTCCTACATCCCCACCCAAACTCCCAGTAGCGAAGGCTTGACATGCGTGATTGATTCAAAGTGCCGTCTAACACTCCCCACGATGTTAAACGAAAGTAGTGATATCATACTCCGTATCATTGGCGACCTCTTCGATCTAATTCATCAAAGAACCACATTGCTCCCACCTAGGGGTTACCTCGATGTGTTATATCTTCCCAGCATGCGCTTCTGTGAAATCTGGAATGAGGCGCCTGGGGACACCAATCCGCCCCAGGCTTTCTACGCAAGTTCATATATTCAGGTGTTCTTTCGAGCAGACGATATTTTCTCAGTTATCGCAGATAATGATTGGGCGAAGAAGCTCCTTATTCACGAGTTCATCCACGCCTTCATGCACGATTACTTGGTTAATGGTCTACCTAAATTATTGGTTGAAGGTTTTGCCAAGTATTTTGAATGGCGGCTTTTTGCTGAATGGGGGTACCAATCCGAATACCAGCAGCATATTAGAGCCTGTCAGCAAAGGGTTGAGAGCTTTCGTGCCAGCCATAATGGGTCCTTGCAGTCAATTTGGTCATGGAATAATACGGATATCAGCTACAAAGTTGCACACTACGTGGTAGCCCTCCTAGCGAATGCGAGTAAACCTCAGATGTATACGAGGTTCTTTGCCTTGGGGCGGGTTTCAACATGGTATGTGTCTCTACGATTGGTGAGTCGTTTGTTCCCAGAGGCTTATGGGTGGGGGCTCATCGCTTACACTTTGGGTTTGGCTGCGGAGAAGCCGTTGTCATCCATCTTCTTGTCCTTGGATTGCCCCCTAATCTGGCACCCAATAGTCATCACGGTGGGGTTTCTTTTCTTGTGGGGCTGTGTTGGCGGATATTGTTTACTGGTGTTTGTGTGGAACAGGAGTCAGCCGTGTCGTCGCTGGCGCAGGAAATGGATATTCCTCGGTGTTGTTCAGATATTGTTGGTTCTGGGGTTCTCAGTGCTCAGCCTAATTATCACTCTTGGACTTGTATCTCTGATGCTGATAGCAAGTCACTATGTATAGGTCGTCTTGTGTGCGATGAATACATAGCTGGACGAGTTTTCACGATTGCTGTCGCCCTCAGAGGAGAATGGCAGCGAGGTGGTCCCAGAGCCTTGTGTAGCCCCAGATTCCGGTGGAGATGACGATGGTCTTCTGTTACCTTTTCCATTGGAAGGGTTTCAGATGGGTGGATTTCATGTCGGGTTGATTGTGAGGGGGTGTTGGTGGGTTTGTGAAGGGTGAGGGTTTCTCTTGTGTGGCGCCCCCTCAAACAGGGATAACAACTGCACACTCAAAGTGTTAGACTCCCTATGAGAGCCTTTCACCGCAAGGCATTTAAAGAACTCAAAATGTGCCCGCAAAATATGGTGTATGAAGCGGTTTGTATTAACTGCAGGTTCTGGTCTATTGAGGAAAAAGCCCCGCCCAGCTACACCCGGTATTATGGCTCGTGTTGTCAGCGCTTTCAACCCTCCCCGGAGGGTTTTGACCCAAAGGAGGGGTCTTACACCTTCGCTGAAGATTGGTGCGACGACTACGAGCCAGCTGCCATTGTTAGGAGGAGTGTCCGCCAAAACCGTATTCTCACCACCTATCTGGAGTTGTGTCGTAGACGGCACGGAAAACGAGTTGTGGAGGGGTTGGAGGGTGCCGATGAATCCACAGGGGGTTTCAGGTTTCTTCTCTTGTGTGATGAGTGTAGAGCTAAGTTCAGGAACACGATGGAGGTTCTGGAGGACTTCCTTCAGGATGAGGATTGAACCGTTATCCTTACCACGGTATTTACTCAAAAGAGAGTGAGAGGAAAAAACGCTTTTTCGGTGCCAAGGCACGGATAGCCCTGTTCATACCCGGAGAAGGAATCAGTACGAGGTCTGAATTGCTAGCCGAGGTGTTTCCAGCTAACCCGATGTCATTGGCATACTCTCGTGTGGATATTGTGTGGGCAGGCTGGAGGTTTTGGCGGAAATGACCTCTAATTTTAGGTGAAATAGCTCTATTGGCATGATAGCCATACGCATTACCTTAATAATTCTAGCGCTGTCACTCATTTCGCCAATTTCTTTAAAAGAAAGTGTTGTCAAGATTAACCCGGCATATGTATTGCCAAGGTGGTAGAAAATTATGGCAAAAATTTCGAAGGGTGCTTCGCCGCGAAAAGTCGGTGAAATCCACTATGAAGCCGCGATGAAAGGCGACAAGGCAACTTGGGAAGCAAGTCTGACAAAGCGTAACCAGACAGGTAGAATGTACCGTCACTATTGGGAGGTGGTGGAGCAGCGGGCTTCTATTGGATGCTATTATGAGTACGAGCGGGATGACCGGGTTAGCGACGACCGGGCAAAGATCTTCTTTAAGCGCTTCAATGCAGACGGTTCCCAGCGAGGACGTCCAGTCCCCCTCACGCTCAAGCGGGATAAGGATCAAGGAGACGAATGGCGCGTCCACGTTGCTAGCTACTAATCAACCTAATTATCTGATTCCCGGATGGCTGTCGGTCCAGTATGGTCAAACCCGGCAGCTATTCAACTATTTTTTTGAAGATGTCTTTACAACACAAAGGAAAGTAGAATAAGTAGTACCTTGTCATTTAGCCTTGGGTGAATGATGGTGACGCGTCTTCCGACTCTTGTCCTATATCATCCTGCATTGGCTCAGGAGGGCTACCCTGTCCTCGCAGGTCGTGTAAAGGATGCCTTTGACTATCTCGGAGAAACAGCGACTTTACAAGCACCCCAAGTCAAGGTGGAAGAGGCGCAACAGATTGCAGACCCTTTGCTTAGGCAGGTACACACGAAGCGCCACATTGCGAGTGTAAGACGGACTAGCTATGATTTTGCATCCCGGCTTTCAGCGGGGGCTTCGGTGCGGGCGGGTGAGGCAGTGTGGACAGGTGAAGCTGGTAACGCCTTCGTGTTCACTGGTTGTGCTGGACATCACGCCAGTCGTGACTCAGCGTGGGGATTCTGCTACTACAATAATACAGCGTTACTTGTACGCCACCTCCAAGAGGTACATGGTGTTGAGCGCTTCTTCATCGTGGATACTGATCCCCATATTGGTGACGGTACCCGGGACACTCTCGGTGAGGATTTGGGTGTGTATCATCTGAACTTCTATGCGGCATTCGGTGAAGGCGAGGAGCCCAAGTCAGCTCGCCATGTTGATGTGCCCTTCCCAAGTAATTGTGGTGACGCGTCGTTTGTTGAAGCGTTGCGAAGGTTGGCACGACCTCTCGCAAAGGAGAGTAAAGCCCAGATGCTACTTTGGAACATGGGCCATGATGCCCATGCGATCGACTATGGCGGGTTCCAGCTCTCACTTCACGCTTTCCCTAAAATGACAAAACTTCTTCTGGCGATAGCAGAGGAGGTGTGCCAAGGCAGGTTTGTGGTGCTGCTTTCTGGCGGATCAGAGGAGTACGTCGCTCGCCACACTATATCTAGTATTATTCGGCATCTGGCGGGGCTTGCCCCTCTCCCTGCTGATACTGCTGAGGAACCAGCATCTGACTCCCCTGACACTGAACAGACTGGTAAAAGGGTTGTTGACAAGATCCTCACCAAGTTAGCACTTGGCACCAAATAGCGAAAGGGACTGAAGGCAAACTAGGATGTTGTGCCAACCTTTTCCCAGGCTAGAAATTTGCCTCGGGCGCGCTGGACGAGGACAAGGCCGAAGCGCTTCCAGATTTCTTCGCGCGTTAAGGATTCCACCTCAGAGGGCTTACTCCTTGGGGGCTGAGTCGCCTCTTCAAGCCTAGTAGAGGAGCTGTAGAAGATGGTTTCGATTAGGTTGCCGATGAGGCCTTGCTGGTGTTGGTCCTTCACGAAGATGAGTATTTGCTCGGTGGGAACATCCACTAGCCGTAGAGGGTGACGAGCAACGCCTTGACTGAAGGAGGGGCAGACACCGCTCATCGTTTCTTCTACTATTTTGGTGCAGGCGGGGTCGATGAAGAACTGGCACTGCATGCATTGTCGCCAGCCAGCGTGAATCGCTTCTTCCAAGTTTATTTTTTTGCCACAAGCGACACAGGAGATGCCGACGGTGCTAAGGTCAATTTTCATCGACTTTCACCGTCTTCTACGTCTTTCGAAGAGGTTGTCCCAACTAGGTAGGTGGCAGCAGTACTAGCGATGGCTTTTCGGCGTTCAGCGTCAAACTCAAGTTCAGTGCGGGGCCCATAGACTATACGATTTGTACTACGTTCGATGTAGCCGAGATCCGCGAGGCGGCGGAGTATTTTGTCCAGTTGATAACGAGAAAGTCGACCGCGCGTAACGAGTGCTGCATCTAATTCCTTCGGGCTTGTTTTTCGAGCACGCCGACGAGCCCCTGCATTCTCAACAGCAGCGATGATTACACCTAGCACGGCGTACTCTGGGTCGGTTAGCTCGCTGGGGACACCATAAAGTGTGCGTAGGCAGTAGCGTGTCTCGCGACCCAACCTGTATTCAACTAGCTCTAGCCCTAGAGGAGTGATTTGTTGGCGGAGTAGATTGAAGAGTTGATCGAGTCCGTCTCGGTTCGTGTGAAGGGCTTCTAGTAGGTCTTGTTGTCTAACACCGATTTTTAGATGACTTTCACCGTCGCGCCAACGGGCGGTGAGGGCTGCGAAGAGCTGCCCGAGGAGATGCTGCTTGGCGCGTTCCTCTCCTTCATCGACGCTTTGGCCAGCGGCATCTGCTGAGCTTTCATCCTTAGAAGTGGGTTCTTCGGTCACTTCTGCTGAACCTCCTGGCGGCGCCTAGATTCCACTGCTACAGCTGCAAAGGAGACTTCATCTGTTTTCCGCTTTGAGGGACGGAAGGCGATGGTGGATTTTCCTAGGAAGGAGGCGGGTATTACGTCATCTCTTATCATTTGGCTGAGGAGATCGAGTTCCCAATTTGTTAATCGCTCAGCTAACTCGTCAAGTGAATACTGCTTGCCCTGAAGCCGGGCTGCAAGTTGTGCCCGTAAACTCTTCAGTTCTTCTTGGAGGAGCTGGTCGTAGGCAACCTTGTGCCTGGCTAGTCCTGCGCGGTCGTCAGGAGTTGGCACTACACTACTTGCCAAGGGGTTGTCCCCTTCTGGCATTGTGAACTCGGGTGCAATAATCTCTCGGCTCGGCAAGAAAACCAGGGGTGTTGCCCGGCGTTTAACCTCGGTGGCGAAGTGGCTGATCCAAACCTCTGGTGTTACATCAATAGCCGCAAGGACCGCGTCTCTCTGTAACTGCATCTTCACAATATTGAGGTAGCACCGTCCGTCCAGTACATGTTCCCAGGGGGTTTCGACGAAGCGGTAGGCTTCAGCTACTCCCTCTCGGTCACTCTCTGATTCTCTAATCTCGAACACTTCTTGATCCTTTAGAGCTTTCTCGTACTTTTTGGTGAGATTCCATAGGGCCATCACGATGCCCTTTACAAGCTGCCTTGGCTTATCTGGGCTTGACGGGCTTTTTCTGTTTTGAAGTCTATAGGATGATAAATCCTCAAGAGGGCAGCTTCGCGAACATGGCTCTTCTGCACCGCATCTTCTGCGGCACATCTCCTCCAAGCTTTCCTGGGTTCTCGTAGAGATTTTGTTGTTGCGCATCAGCGCTCAACCTCTCCCTTGATCAAAACTATGTGATTCATGCTAGCCGGGATTTCAAGACCGACTGTTGAAGGTGTCATCAAAATGAATTGGGGATCCACGGTTAGGTTCGCACGGCTCAGTTCTAGAGCCCGCTGTACTATACTAAGGACTGCGGCGCGACTAGCTTCATCTAGGCGTTGAGTGAACTCGTCGATTACGTGGAGGGGGCTTTTTGCCAGCGTGTGAAGCGCAAGAATGAATGTCTGTGTACCTAGAACCCGCTCACCGCCAGACATGTTTTCGTATGTACGCCAGGCGTCTTCCTTATTGATTGCCATCTGGATGAAGAGTTCAGCACGACTCGGTTCGTTGGGATGCCTTACCGTAATGCGCACCTGTTTCAGGAAATGGCTGAGAAGCTGATTCATTTGCTGGTTTAGACGTTTTATTGTCTCTTCTAGACGACGCCTCCATTCAACTATTCGTCTTTGGACATCCGTCATCAGGTTGTCTAGGTGGCGTTTGCGCTCTGCGAGGTATTTCTGAAGCTTACGTACTAGCTTCTCCTGCTCCTCATAGGCCTGTCTGTCCTTTGCGCTGGCACGAATCGTTTCGATCATTGCTTGAACTTGGAGTTGTTCATCGCGTACCTGGTTGGGAAGCCTTACCTTTTCGGGTCGGGAACCCTGAGTTTGGGCGGCTAGCCGTTGCTCCTTCGTCTGATCGATGAGGTGATTACGCTCCGCCTCTCGGTCTCGAAGCTCCCGTGTGAGCCGTTCAATCTCGGATTCGAGCCGATACCTTCGACTATCCAGACGCCGTAATTGTTCTTCAACCGTGTTTAGTCGCGGGATAACCTTTGACAGTGCTGTGTCACTTTGGCGATATTCCTCATCGAGACCACCAAGATTACTATTGATTTCAGCAATCTGCCGTTCCAAATCGTCAATGCGCTGCTGTAAATCTGTCACTACAATATGGCGGTCATCGCCGGATAAGCGGGCTGTTTCCGGTTGGCGAAGTTCTTGAAGCGCCATCTTGACTCTACTGATATCTGAATTTACCCGCATGCGTTCTAAAACGAGTACACTTTCCTGCCTACGAAGCGCCGCCAGCTTGTTTATCACACTGCTTGTATCATCGCCAAGGCGAATCTCATGAAGCGCCCCACCCAAAGACACAGTTACAGGTGCAGGGGGTCTGGCGAATGCACCAATACGCAGGTAGTGACTAGTGCCATCGCTAGTGATGATATTTCCACGCAAGGATTGGGCTGCATCGGCGAGCAGATTGGGGTCTGATGCTTCAGCGACCGCGGTGTTGATAACACGGCTTAGAAACACAATCACTCTAGGCTCACCTTGGATTAGGTCAGCTGCCCAACCATGAACCGGAGGAGAGACTGATGGTCTGCGGCGGGGTTCTGTGTCCTCTAGGCGGGCTCTGGCAACGAGCAGGTTTGGTTTCCACTCGGGCCATAAGCGGTCAAAAACCTGTTTGGCACCACTAAACGCTTCACGATCCAGAGCAAGGAATGCATAGGCGTAACGCCCGAGGGCTAGCTTTACAGCGAGCTCGTATTTCTCCTGTCCTCGCTTGATCCTTATCAGAGTAAATAGGGGACCTAGCACCTGACTCCCAAACGCTGTGGTGTCGAGTTCGCGGCGGAATTGTTTGCAGGCCCTTAGCATTCCTTCTTCGCGGCGTGAATGCTTCTGTGGCTCGACGGTCAACTCTTCCTCCACGACTGCTATTCGCTGTCTCAGTGCTAGCTGCCTCTTGTCTAGGTTGTCGCGCTCTGCGACTAGTTCTGCCAGATCTGACCTGAGTGTACCCTCGTTCAAGGAGGGGGCTTGTGAAATTTCAGGTTGAGATGAGCGATACCGGGTTACCCTTGTATAAGCTTCCTTGAGCTCGCTGTCGAGTGCACTCCGCTTCCCCCTTGCTTCCATTTGTTGATCTCGAAGTGCTGTCATGGTGTCTCGGAGTTTTACGCGCTGAGAAAATAGGTCTCGGCGCTTCCCGC
>CBDVBC010000050.1:0-8097 GCA_965372125.1 Candidatus Hermodarchaeota archaeon
AGCAGATAGAATTCCTTGAACGAGACGGAGAATAGGCTAGATAGTAAAAGGGCACCATTAAGTCGATTGTCCATCTTCCATCTCTTCCTGAACTGGATTGGGTGAGAGCACTGGCGGGGCTTCTGCTTGTAGAATGAACTCTCTAATAGCGCCCATCCATTCAACACCCAGCCGCCAGGATGTTATTCCGTCATTTGTTTTCTGAACCATTTCTTCGAGGAATTCCTTTCCTAAATCCCCTTGCATGCGTATCAAAATAGTGCCAACAGTCACTATGCCTATAATCGGATTCCGGGTGTGGGCGCGACGCGCAAGCTCTGTTGTAGAATGCCATAATCCATCGACAAGGCAGCTCAGGAGTTCTCTTTTAACCACATCTAGCTTGATAGTCTGGCGGAGTAGCTCAAGCTTGCGTTGTTCACCAGAAGATTCAGCCTTATATGGGTCCAAGGAACAGCCCTCCCTTTGATAGTGAATGGTAGGGGTTATTAACTGTTACTTCGGTTCAAGACAGAGCGACACGTCCACGGCAAGAGAAGGTGTATCCGTCGCTTTAACGACAGGTTGAAATAATCATAGAAGAGGGAGCGCCTAGAAAAGCCATGCCACCGGGGAGCAAAAGAAAGATACAAGATGTGTGGCCAGAGAGAAGCGACCCACTTCTTGAGAAACTGTTTGAACAGGACGTACTCCCTAGATTTCCCGAATTGAAGCGTGACGAGTTCCGCATTGTTTTCGGGGTCACGAAGAAAGGAGCACTAGCTCAGGTGGCTTCATGGCGTTTTCGAAGACGCGGGCGCGTAATAAGGCGCTTCCATCTAATCACTGTGAGCACTCATCAAGCCATTTGGGGGCACGCAGAACTAGTAGCTCTTGTGGCCCATGAACTAGGACATCTAGTAAATGACCTAGCTGGTATTCGACCAAAAACATGGGAGGAACAAGAGCTGGCAGCGACGAGTCAAGCAGTAGCGCGCGGCTTCATTGTTGGATTTCAACAGATTTTCAGACGACTCTGTGAAACGCCATGCTGGGAAAAAATCGAAACCACACAAGATGGTAGAGGAATACTCAGAGGACGAAATCTGGGAGGTCTCTACTGTAATTGTGTTGGAGGTAGTGGGATATTCAAAGCCTACTGTCCTTTTGCTGATGACTTTGTAGGGTTGATGTTGTCAAAACCTACGCTAATGCAGCGCGTGAAAAACGTACAAGGAATTTGTGTGTTGTGTAAACGCGCACTGAAGAAGAAAATTCCTGCGGTCCGATGCAGTTCCTGTGGGATGCTTTATCACCAAGACTGCCTACAATCATACTTGAAGAGAGGATATCTGGTTTGTCCTTTGTGCCGCCTTCCGTTAGCTGACAAACCATTCTGAAGTATTCCGACGCGCTGAAAGACTTAAAGAAGTTAAGTCATCGATGTTCAAAGCTGTGGAGACTATGTTTGTCCCATTCATTCCCCTACTAGTTCTTGCCTTAATTCAAGGGATACTTGAATTCATCCCTGTTAGCAGCGAAGGACAACTCGTGCTTATCGCAACCAATATTTACGGAATAGATTTTGCGACAGCGCTATCCATTGCATTCTGGTTACATCTAGGTACTGCCATTGCAGTTATTATCTTTTATCGGAGAGACATCTTTCAACCCATATTCTTCCGACTTCACCCCTCTAGTTCAGATGAATTAAATTCTTCAGAGCCCAAGAAATTGTTTGGACCCCTGTTTTTGTTCGTGTTTGTGGGTACAATAGGCACTGTTATTGTTGCTTTGCCACTTTACTTTCTATTTGAGGGTCTTATAACTATACAAACGGGAACGGCTGTATCTCTTGCTGTGGGTGTTTTACTGATGGTTACAGGCGTAATACTTTATCTTCAACGCGGCGCAGGTGGAACTAGGCTTCTTGGTGACATTCCGTTGCAGGAAGCTTTTCTGTTGGGAGTAGTACAAGGTTTTGCCGTGCTGCCAGGGATCAGCAGGTCAGGAATGACTTTGACATGGCTATTACTGCGTGGGGTCGATCGGAACGAGTCCTTGCGTCTCAGCTTTCTTTTAGGTGTCCCATCAACTTTTGGAATAATTGGTTTGGATTTTCTGCGCAAAGAATATTTTTGGACTACACCAGATGTAATAGCGGCAATTACACTTGTCGCTTTGGTGGTTGGAATCGGAACCTTGACTGTTCTCCGCCGAACAGCAATACGTGCGCCGTTCTGGGCATTTTGCCTTACCATAGGAATAATTGTTATAATCCTTGAACTACCTGCGTTATTGCACTAAATATACGCATCTTTACTTGGGATTATTGTAGCTAACCGGGTCATTAGAAAATATAATTCCGTTAGCCTTTAATAGAAGCCTGCTGACGAACACGCGTAACAAGGGGCATAACAAATTTGACACTTGAAGTGACTGGAAATCGAGCCGAAAATAAGGCGATAGGTATTGCACAGGATCATGCTGGCGTTGTCCTGCAAGCTGCCAAGACACTGCGCATGATGATTGAGGATTGGTTGGATGGAGAGAACGGGCGGCAACAGGAACTCTTTAACAAGCTAGTTGAATTGGAACGACGCGCAGATAGTATCAAGCGGAGCCTACTTGATGCGCTTTCTGTTTCTGAAACAATGCTACGCCGCAGCGATTATTTCCGATTGGCAATGACAACTGATAACATAGCAGACATCTGTGAAGCTACTGCATGGGATCTTACTGGGCTTGAGGATTACAAACCAGACGCTAAATTAAAAAAACAAATCATGACACTGCTTGACTCGATAGACGCCGCGGTCTCTAAAACGCGCCAAGCCATTCTTCTTCTACCTCAGCATTCTTCGAAGGCAATCGAGTTAGCAATGGAAGTCGACGTAGCTGAACGTGCTGTCGATGAGGGACATAGAAGAATATTACAAGCGCTCTACAAGTCCGACCTGGATATCCTTGTATTGCTTCGATTGAAGGATTTTACTCAACATCTTGAAGAGATAGCGGACGCAGCAGAAGATGCAGCAGATGCCATTCGCATCATCGCGGTTGCGCGCGGGCATTGAATGCTTGGAAGCAGCTAATCAGTCGCTATATTCGAGCGAAATGATATGACATCTACACAACAGATTCCTGCCCAGATTATTGAAAATATGGTTGTAGTCTGGAACCCCGCTGATGGCTCATCGCTCTATGCCAATGGTTTTTTTGGTAAACCTTTAGGAATCCGTAAACCCAAGACTACCGAATTTGATCGCCCTTCTCAATTATCCTTCTTTGAGGCACTTTACCTGTTCAGCAAGGGCATACTTCGAATATATGTAGAGGATATTGCGAAACCTCTCGTAGAGAAAGAGCTGGTAGAAATCGCCGAGCATCATCATGTGAACTTTTCACAGAAATATCAAGTCTACGAGGACCTCAGGAATCGCGGTTTTGTTGTAAGACCAGGTCTTAAATTCGGTGCAGACTTTGCAATCTATCGGAAGGGCCCTGGCATCGACCATTCATTATTCATTATTCAAGTGGTTGCCAAATCTTCCGAAATTTCAGCGATAGAAGTTGTTCGTGCTGGGCGCCTCGCAACCTCAGTTCGGAAAAGATTTGTTCTCGCGACTCCTAGAGAAGGGAAAACTCGATACTTTGTCTTTTCCTGGATGAAACCATAACTGGACTTAGCATACTACAATTTTTAACACCGTTCGATGATAACTGACGAGTAGGAAAAACAGGGTGCTCATAGATGAGTAAGCAGGAGAACGCAACAAAGGCGCTAGCGATTCTAGAGGACGCATGGAAAACCAAATCAGCCACATTTCTGACTGACGACTATCTCTATGTCCTAATCAATAAAGGCCCTGGGAAATGGCAGGAAACAAGTTTTGTATTTTCTGATGGCAGCCTACAAATCCGTGAACTCGAATCAGAGAGGGCTCTGATGTTCCTTATTGAAGAGATAACAACAGGACTAGCTGGCTCCCTCGACGCAGGCAAGAACTATATCATCGTCTCCAATCCCGCAAGCCAAGCCAAGGTCACTGAGCGGATCCAATCACTAGCTAGCTAGGAGGACGCTCTGTTATAGCCTTCTTTCCTGCTACAAGGCACAACACGTTTCTTATTTCACTTTGCTCAGGAACTTTCTTACTGGCTCCACCAGTTGCGTGAATTCGAGTGGAACAATCCATTTCGTGCTCGGACTTGCTCCCAGTGATTCCAGAGTACGCAGGTATTGTAGCGTCATTGTCTTCTCATCAATCTTACGTGCAACCTCGAAGACTTTCTGCAAGGCTAGCGCTTCACCCTCGGCGCGGAGAATCGCTGACTGCTTATCACCCTCAGCCTTGAGGATGGTTGACTGCTTCGCACCCTCCGCAACTGCAATCGCGGCTTCCCGTGTACCAGCAGACTCTGTTACCATTGCACGACGACGACGCTCAGCTTCCATCTGAAGAATCATCGCCTCATTAACCTTATCCGGTGGGAGGATTTCACGAATCTCGACCCGGGATACCTTAACTCCCCAGGCCTCGGTCGCCTCATCTAGCTTCTCTCGCAGGAGAGAGTTGATGTATTCACGTTTGCTCAACACGTCGTCTAGTGTGATGTCGCCGACAAGGGCTCGGAGGGTTGTTTGGCTTATGCCGAGAGCGGCACCACTGAAGTCTTTGATACGGAGAACAGAATCCCTTGGATTGACGACTCGATGATAAATCAGCAAGTCGATGTCGACCGGAGCGTTATCGGTTGTTATGCAGCGTTGGTGTTCTATTTCGAAGAATTGTTCGCGGAGGTCAATCTTGGTCATTTTATCAAGGAGTGGTATAAGGAGGATAACACCAGGACCTTTAACCCCCGGAATTGCACGGCCCAAGCGGAAGATGACTGCTCGTTCATATTCTTTGAGTACTCGGATCATCGGTAGGATGATGACCAGAATGGCGACAAGGATTATGATAACGATGATAGGTAGCCAGAGGAACTCTAGTTGAAGCATATAGCCATCCCTCAAGTCATTTTTCAATAGTTCATTGGGAGTGTAGACGGATAACTTTTTGGGTGATTCTGCTCCGTTCAGGATTTTCCAATTGCGAAAGGCTTTATTGGGGAAATAACAGAATTGCAGCGGTGAATAAGTTGACACCAGTGTGCAGCAGCTGCGGCAATACTGTTAGGAGAACGGCTAAATTTTGTAAGTATTGCGGCCGCCCCTTAATGTCTCCATCAAGAGGAGCCTCTCGCCGAGATTATCCCTCTCCCTCGACTACAGTGTCTAGGTCTAGATTGGTAACTGAAATACCTGCGGTTGTGTTAAAGCAATTGGAACTGCGGGGACAATTGCTTGAGCTGGAGAAGGAAGAGAAGGGACTAATGGAGGAAATAGAACGGTTTCAGGCCGAGTTAGAGAAGGGCGAACAATCGATTGCTGAGCTAGAAGGGAAAATGAAACCTCTAAAGAAGAGGATAAAGGCGCTTACGAGTCGGGAGAAGAAACTTAAGGCTAAACTAAAGCCGTTCCCCTTTGAGGAAGCTGGGAAAGCGCGACATCTTTGGTCTGAGAGGATAGAGAAACTGGAGGACTTGAGGCAGGAGGGGAAGACCCGGGAAAGTGTGTATCGCCGTCTTAAAGGAGAATATGATAAAGTTCTTCGCGAATCCGAGGCGAAGTACCAAGAGCAGTTAATACTCACTAAAGAATGGCTTGTGCTCCTAAAATCCCAATATGCTGCGGCACGGGATGAGCTGGCAATGTTGGAAGCCCGGCATGGGGTGGGCGAGGGCAGGGAAGGAGTACATGAACAAAGTAAGGGAACACTTGGGAAAAGGACGCTACAACTTGGCAGACAAGTAGAGATACTCGAAACTATTCTTCGCGGGATTAAATAATCAGGCAAGTGATGCTTGTCGCTGCGCAAAGTCTTTTAAATACTGGCACCTCTGAACTTCAAAACGTGGGAGGCGTCTGAATCCCATGAATCAACGTGTAATCGCTATAGCTCTCATCTGCATTGGTCTTTCAGCCTTGGCTTTTGGTCTAGCATTAGGGCAGCATGAAATGATTCATTTCTGGCTTCAACGTATTTCTGACGCCTACGTTTTCCCACCACAACTTCCCTAGGGGAGAGCTTGAGTGACAGCAAAGGAACAGGAAACCTCGAGAGAAAAGCCGAAGAAGCCCCGACGAACGGTCGGTCAGATTCTACACAAGGTTAAACTCTCGATTCTAGAGCGCACACGCCCTTTCAGGCGAATCCACTATTGGACGAAAAAAGCCTTTGATGAATTACTTGCCATCCGAATCACCCGATTCTTCGTCCAACTAATAATGTTCTTCTTACTGAATTGGGTGGCGATAACTTGGGTAATCGGTTACGATCCTCTTCTTTCCTCTCCATTACTCGTAGGAATTGGATGGCTCGTTCCTACATTTGGTTACATACCCCTTCCTTATGTGATGCCTCACGGGAATCCTGCTGGAACCGGTGTTGGCTTCTTAGATGCCATCATGCTTCTTGGGGCAAGCGGGGTATTCCCATATCTAGCCCTTGGTGTCGCCTTATTAGTACCTGTACTCCTTGGTCGAAGTTTTTGCGGTTGGATTTGCCCCTTTGGTTTTGTACAAGATATGTGCGCTGTAACTCCCATCCGGACAAGAGTACCCACCCGCCAGACCAATGAAAATCTTTCATCTATCAAGTACGTAATTCTAGGAATCACTCTGCTGTTTACCGTGTGGCTTGGATTTTGGACCTTCCTGGGAATCGACGAGGCGTTCCGAACTACCTTAGGCCCCTTTGCCACAGCATTTTGGAGCGTCCTTAGTCCTGAAGCAACATTCTTTGTGTTGATTCCACTCCTTGCTTTACAAGGACATATCTCACCCTACGTCACCCAATGGGGGCTGATGCTTTCGTGGGGACCCTTGATTTGGTTCCGCTTAATCTTCCTAGTTATAATCCTCCTAGTAGCGCTCTTCATTCGCCGCCCCTACTGCCGCTGGATCTGTCCTACCGGCGCCTTAATGGGACTCTTCAGTCGATTCAGTCTTCTGGGAATCTCCCGGCGCCCTGCTGAATGCCCAGGGGGGTCCTGCGAGTCGCAGCGCTGCCAGAAGGAATGCCCAATGGGCGTTCGCGTAATGGAGGCTCCATGGGGGCGCCTTTATAGCGGCGATTGCATCCTTTGCTTAGATTGCCGAGCCAAGTGCCCTAGGAACGCTATTGAATTAGTATTCCCTTAATGAAGAGGAGATACAAAATGGTAAAAGAGAAAGAATGCAGCGTAGAGGGTTGTAGTGAGCCTGGTGTCCGGTCATTCGCCCGAACTAAAATCACTGAGGCACTCCAAGAAGCATCTCTCACCTTAAAGAACAGCCGATCACGAAGAGCCTACCTCTGCATCACACACTACAAAATCTACAAGAAGCAAATCCGAAAGGAGAAGCGGATTAACAAATGGCGGTTTGGTACCTAAAACACGCCTTAATCATCCTCTGGGGAGCTTAAAACAGATTCGATGAGTTGCTTTATGGACTTCTTCCAGCGCAGAAGGTGGAGTGCCAATTCTTCATATTCAGCCTTCGGAATCTTACCTTTACGTCCACTAAGGGGTGTAAGTGCAGCACCCATTTGGAGGGTTAGTGGATCAAAACCTCCAAGGCGAATCAGTCGCTCCCGGGCATCTGCAACGATCACATAGACCTTTTGGAATTCCGCATTATCAAAGAGCTGATCGATTGCTTCGTCAAGCTTGCGCTCAACAATAACTGCCTTGGAAGCCTTCGAAAGAGTGACCCCTGAAACCTGGCTGAACCGGTCTAGGGTTTCAGTGATTCGCTGAGCAATTTCGTCGAGATAAATCTTCAACTTTGGTTCATCTACACCTGAAATTTCAAGTATGAGCTGCGGTGCAGAAGAGTCTACTTTAAGCACCACTTCTAAGCGGGTGTCTGAATCAGGGATGGGCGAGGAAAAAGTTACATTGCCAATGTGTAAATTATTTTCTTTGCTAAATATTCCTAGTAAAAGCTTATGACTTCGCCCTTCGTAAGACCCAACATATTTTTTAACCGAATCCATACTCTGTCTTATACCCTTTATTGATAAA
>CBDVBC010000051.1:0-7896 GCA_965372125.1 Candidatus Hermodarchaeota archaeon
ACTGGTCTAATTCGTTGGGTGGGGATTTTTCTCTGCCCGTTTTTCTCTGTTTTATGTAGTGTGTTGTGGGGGTTGGGGTTGTTTCCTCTTCTCTTTTTGTTGTTCTAGCCATTGTTCCACTGCTTTTCGTTTTGGTCCGGATGAGGGTGGGGCGATGGTTGCCCATTTCTGGGTGTCTTTTTTGGATTTTGTGTAGATCTCCCAGATTACTGATACACGGTCTGTTTCGTGTAATATGATTTCTCTGAAGAACCTGCGCATGTGTATGCCGAGGCTTTGGCAGAGGGTTTTTTCGTCTTCGAGGAGTTTGCAGGGGTTTTGGTGGATGGTTTGTGTGAGTTGTTTTGCTGTTTGGCGTATTTGGGGGTGTGGGGCTTTTTCTTGTAGTTCGTGTAGTCTGGTTTTTGTGAGTTTGTAGCGTGTTCGTGGTTTGTCGTCTCGGATTTTTGTAATTTCTTTTATTCCGTGTTCTTGGAGGAAGTCTTTCTGTTCTGATGTGATTTTTGGTGTGAAATGGTATTGTTCTGCTTTGTCTCCTGCGTCGAGTATGGTTGCTCTTTTTACTCCGAAGATGAAGTATGATTGTTTGTAGAAGTAGCCGTCTTCTGGTGTGAGTTCTTGTAGGTAGGCGGCTCGGGTTTTAGATGTGCCTTCTCGTATTGTTTTGGGTAGTCGGAAGTTGGGGTGGAGTGCTTTGTCTCCCATGGGTATGCCCCAGTGGTTGAGGAGTCTGCCTGCTACTGAGGCCATTGTTAGTCGGATGCGACCGTCTGGGCGGTTTTCTTGGTTGTAGTGTATGTTGCCGAGTTGTTTGAAGAGTTGTTTGACGTATTCTACCCTGAGGGGGTCGCTGTCTAGGTAGTTGAGGCTGTGTATTGTTCTGACGATGTGTCCGTCGCTTGCTGTTATGGCGTATAGTCTGGCTCGTAGTTGGTTGAGTGTTTCGCCTGTGGGGAATTGGGGGTTTTTGATCCCGCCTACTTGTTGTTGGTTTCCGATTCGTCCGATTCGTGTGATGTGGGGTTGGATTTGATGGATGGTTTTTCCTGTGGCGTCTAGGAGTATGTGGAGTGTTTCGCCCCGGAGGTATTGGCTGTGTTTTTCGGAGAAGAGGTCGTGGGGTATTGGTCTGGTTTTGGTGTCTTTTGTTGGGTGTTGGGTGGTTTGGATGGCTAGTTGGGCGAGTCCTTGGTGGCTGGTGTTGAGGTGTTGTTTGGCTTGGTTGATGAGTTGTTGTTTGGTTCCTGGTGTGAGGTAGAATAGTTCGTGTTGGTAGGTGTTGGGCCAGTGGTCGGGGTCTGTGTTTTTGCGCCAGATGTAGAGGGTGTCTAGGTCTGTGGCGATTTTCAGGGTCTGGTGGGGTTCTTGTGGGGTTATTTGGTTTAGGCGTGTTTCTATTGTTTCTCTGTGTTTGTGTATGTTTCGGGCGATTTTTCGGAGTTCTCGTGGTCCTGCTTTGTGGTAGGGTTTGAGTTCGGCGTAGATTATTTGGGGTGGGTCTTTGTGGGTTTGGTATAGTTTGTGGATGGTTTGGGCCATGTTTTCTGGGGTTTGTTGTTCGGGGTGGCGGAGTAGGTGGCGGAATGTGTGGTAGACGGTGGTGGGGTCGGTAATGTGGGGTTTGGCTTCCGGGGGGAGGTGGGTTTCCCATTGGGTGCGGTGTTGTTCGTGGATGCGGAGGCTGCGGTGGAGGTGGGGTTCTTTTTCGCGGGTGAGCCAGGATCGTATGGCTCCTGCTTCGATGCCGGTGGCGTCTTCGAGTCTCTTGTATGTGTAGCTGGCTAGGGCGCCATCTTGTTGGGCTTGTTTTAGTGTTTGTGCCCAGAGGGCGTTGGTGTATCCTCCTTCCTTGCTGGTTTCTCGGTCTCTTAGGTATGGGTGGCGGTCGAGAGTAGCTTCTAGTTGTTGGTATGCCTGGTAGCCGTGTTTGTCGAGGAGTGCTTGTCCGAGTTCGTCTTTGGCGAGTGTTTTGGCTAGTTCTTGGTATTCCTTGGGGGGTGTGGTTTCTTCTGTGGGTTGGTCGGGAATTTCTTCACATTTGGGGGCATGAACTTCTTGTTCCTTTGGCATTTGGGGGTGCCTCTGGGCGTCGTGTTGTTCCCCTTGTGGGTCAGAGCTTGAGGGGTTGTTCACTTGGTTCTTTGCAGGTGGGGTTATATTCTCCTCAGTTCTGCGCTGACCTGGCGTGGTCCCTTCTTCTCTGGTGTGTGAACTGTTCTCCCCTTTGTTTTCTGCTGGTTGGGGGTTCTCCGGGTTTTCCCTGTTTTCTTGTCGGGCGGCTTCGAAGTCCTTGTAGTATTTTTGGTATTTTTGGAGGATGGCTTCAGGGGTCTCGTTTTCTGGGGTTTCTGTTGGTTTGGCGCGTTTTTCTCTGGCTGTTTGGGCTTCTCTTTCTGCTGCTCTGATGCGGGCAAGACTTTCCTCCTGTTCTTTGGGGGTGGGTGGGTTCTCCTTGTTTGCTTGGCGGGCGGCTTCGAAGTCTTTGTGGTATTTGGTGTAGGCTTTGAGGGTGGGGTCGGTTTTTTCTCTGGTTTCTTGTTTTTCTTCTTCTCTGTGGTCTCTGATTTCGCCTGTTCTAGCCGGCATGGCTGGTTG
This sequence comes from Candidatus Hermodarchaeota archaeon, assembly GCA_965372125.1. Taxonomy (GTDB): domain Archaea; phylum Asgardarchaeota; class Hermodarchaeia; order Hermodarchaeales; family Hermodarchaeaceae; genus YT-063. The sequence goes on from CBDVBC010000051.1 coordinate 2,596, forward strand.
TCTCCAGTGGGTGTGTTTGGTCGTTTAGTGTGAAGAGGAGGTCTCCTGTGAGGTGGGCGTGGCGGGGTTGGTGGAGGGTGTCTTGCAGGTAGCAGAGTGTTGCTTTGCAGTAGTGTTTTTGTTCTTGGGGGTTTGTGACGTGTTTGGCTATGAGGGCTCGGAGGCGGTCTGTGGCTTGGGTTAGGGGTTGGGGGGTGCGGGTTTCTAGGGCTTGGTCGAGGAGTTGGAGGTGTTTTTCCCGGAATTCGGGTTGGTCTATGTCTGCTGTGATTTTTCGTAGGATGGCTGGGTCGGGCTTCCAGTCCAGCTCCTCTTCTGCAGGTGTGGTTGATGAGGGTGTTGGGGGTGTTGTTTGGTCTAGGTCGGGGACTGGTTGGGCTTTGAGGTGGGGGCGCTCTTGGTAGATGCGTTCCATGTCCTGGGCGACTTTTTCGTCGGTCCACACGGTAGCTTGGGGGCTTGTGGGGAACTTGTCTACTTGGACGTTGTAGGGGTGGCCTCGGAAGCTGATGTGGATGATGGCTTCGCCCCGGCGCATGGTGCCGATCTGGCGGATCTGGTCTTCGTCGCAGTTGGCTTGTTCCCCTACGAGGCGGCGTTCCCTGGCGCTTTTTAGGGAGTGGATGATGGTTGTACCGGGGAGGCTTACAGCAGCTTCTGCGAGGGTGCCTGGGAGCTGGTCGATGAGGAATATGCCAAGACCGTAGGCGCGTGCTTCTCGGAGGAGGGCGACTAGGGAGTTGATGGCTTCTTGTTGGGAGGCGTTGCCTTCTCCGATGCTGGTGCCTGTTGTTAAGCGTTTGAGGATGTGGTGGGCTTCTTCTAGGACCAGGAGGTGGCGGAGCCCCTCTGTGGTTTGGGTTTGGTTGGCTTGGCGGGCTTCTAGGTATTCTGCGATGCTGGTGGCGACGAGGCTTGCGATGAGGGCTTTTTCCTTGTCGGGGAGCCGGGAAAGCTCAAGGATTGTGGGGTGGCTTAGGAGTTCTGGGATGCTGAGTCCCTGTTCTACGTTGAACATGTTGGCGAGGTTGGGGTTGTTGATGAGGGCTCGGATGCGGGAGACGTAGGCACCGATAAAGTCCTGTTTTAGGCGTCCGTCGTATTCTAGGGTTTGGGTGAATTCTTGCATTGTCTGGTAGAGGTCTTGGAGGAGGATTGGGCGTCCTCGCTCTTCGGTTTCTAGGTTCCAGCCACACCGTTTGTAGACTTTCCAGAAGATTTCTTGGATGTGGCTTTCCATTATGCCGTAGCAGGGCCAGTGGGCGAGGAAGCACTGGGTGATGTTACTGATGTGAACTAGGAGGGATACACCTTCGGGGACATTGAAGAAGTTGAAGAAGAAGGGCGCGGTGCGCCTGTCACCGGCGGTGAAGATGTGGAGGTTGGGGATGTAGTTGCGGAGACGGCGCCACTCAGTCTTGGAGGGCACAATGACCAGGAAGGGGATCTTGTATTGTTCCCAGAGTCGTCGAACAATGAGGAGGGCGGTGTTGGTCTTGCCGGATCCCGTGTTGCCGAATATTGCCAAATGCATGAGTAACTCGTTCTTCAAGAGAGTAAGGTTTTCCGAGAGTTGCTTTCCTGTACGGTACAATCGTCCGATAACTATGCCCTCTCTGCTAGGTCGAGTCTGCGGGTTTGAGCCTGAATTGGTTACAACCACTTCTGGTAGAGGGGCGGGTGTTTCGGTGGTGGTGGAAAAGGACTGATGATCTGTGACGCGAATGCCCACATCGCAGCGCGGCAATGAGAAGTAGGGGGCTGCCTCCTCGGGCAGCAAAAGGGTAGCTTGGCCTGTCGGGTTTCCCCGTAGCAACCGCGACAAGGGGCGGCTAGTGAATCCCCAGAGTCGCTTCACCCTGAAGCCGTACTTGCGCTCCACGGGTTTGATCGTGCCACCTAGGATCTTCAGGTAGTGTTGGGCTGTGTATTCTAGCTCTTTGCCGCCCAGGGGGTTGCTGCGGTTGTACCAGCAGAGGGAGGTGACCCGGAGAGCCAGACTCCTACCTGCTTGGAGTCTTCGAAGTTCTCGTTCCAGTCGTTCAGCTTTGAGTTTGGCTTCTAGGTCGGTGTTGGGGAAGCTAAGTTGACCCTGTATGCCAAGGGATATGAGGCTTCTCTGCTGTTCTGTCAGGGTGGCTCCTGCCTTTTTTGCGGCGCTTTTGTGGCGGCGGCGAGTGAACCAGTGGTCCAGCCGGGAGGGCTTGATTGGTGTGGCAAAGACCTGGTATGCGATGTCGATGTCTTTTGGGGCTGCCAGCATCGCCTCACATAAGGCGGTCACTCCTGCGCATTCGGGGTCCTTGCTGGGTTCTCCAGCCAGTTGAGCAACGCCATACCTCTTTGGCGGTGTGGGTAGATAAGGGAGTTTGGGTATGAGGCGGATGTTGAAGTGGGGTAGGGAGCTTTCCAGATATCCTTGCAGTGCACCTAGCCGCTTGGTCAGCAGATTAGAGTTGTCACCCCAGGTGAAGAAGAATATACGGAGGCGCCCACTAACGCGCAGGATTCGCAAACCAACTGGGATTCCAGCGAAGGCAGCGGTTTCGAGAAGGTTACTGAAGCCTTCAGCGTGGTTGATTGGGCTCTGATTGGGGGGACTGACTTGCTGGGTTGTCTTTAGGTAGGCTCTTGGAATCTCTGTCACTTCATAGCCTGCGGCTCCGCTACGATCCTTGAGGTCGTGAGTACGGAAGAACTCGTTATCAGTATAGAGGAGGGTGAACACAGCGGCAGCTATGGAGGCGATGAGAACCGGGTAGGCTGCCTTTAGGACTAGGAGGAAGACAAGCCCAGCCCCTGCTAGGATTCCGCTGATAAGGAAGCCTGCCTTGAGGGGCATCTTGGCGGCCTGTGCATTTCGGGCAAAGATAAGAGATGCCAGGGCGAGTGCGAAGCAGCAAAAGACAAGCATCTTGGCGGTGGTCAGCAGTTCCTTGGGGAGTGGCATGAGGGAAAAGGGCAGGGTTGCGAAGAAGGCGAGGAAGAAGGCACCGATAACCACTACCCCACACTTGATGAGGAGGCTGATGATGGAGGAAAACAAGCCCATTCAGGCATCCCTCCTCGGTGCTGGTTCACCCTCACCTATCGGCTCTCTGGTGACTGGCTCTTCTTGAGGTATTTCGGTAAGCCTATCAGAATCCCATGTTGGTATACTGCATGTTGGGGTTGTGGAGGCTGGGTTGCGTCGGTAACGTTGATAACCAATGAACAGGAGGAGACCAAGAATGAGTAATAGAGTAAGCGTAGTCAATATGGTAGTAAAGAAGAAAGCCAGAACGGAAAACAGGATGTAGTATAGTGAGGTAAGGGTGATCAGTTTGAGTATGTGAAGGTGTTTTATTCCCGTCTCCATTGTAATCACAGAGCCTCGCGGATTTTAGTTATTTTAAATGGGTTTCGGTAAGATTCTAACAAGACGTTGACAGTTGAGATGAAAACGTCTAGGCCTGAGTGGAGTAGGTGGTAGGCGGCTACGAGTCCGGAGAATTTCAGGAGCAGGAGGCTCCTGCTGTTGTTGTGTAACATTGATGTTTCCTCTAAAGGAGAGGGTGCACCCAACAAATACTTAACAGTTTATTTGAATGATTAGTCCAAATGGACAAGAAAGGGTGCAGGAATTCTCCAAATGGACAAAAAAACATCCAGAATTTCTCCAAATGGACAAAAACTTGGACCGAATCTGTCTAAATGGAGAACAGCTCACCTACCTAAGAGTAACTTTATCACGTTTTTGACTCTTCCAAGTGGCTAGTAAATGTTTCTCGTAATGTTTCGACTAATGCGTAGACCTCTTCGGAGCGAACTTGGTTGCCTCTTTGTACTCCGGAGCTAAGCCACTGAGGGCCAGCGACTCGATCATATTCTCGCTTTGGTGCTACGTGTATGTGGAGATGCCAGCTAGGTTCATTCTGAGCGCTTTGTTCGTTAAATGACCAAAAATAAATCCGCTGAGATGAAATTTGTTGATTTAACGTAGCTGTTGCGGCTTTGATAGCAATGATTAGCTCTTTAGCGGTTGCTGCTTCGTAGGAGTTCAATTGATTAGCAGCTCCCCCACATCGAGTTGGTTGGATTACTAAATGACCTAGAGTGTATGGATGGAATGAATGATTTACCAAGAAGGCAAATTCCTCATCACCCTGATAAGGAAGGGGCCAGGGGTAAATCATATTCTTTCTAATCTCTTGAAATGATCTTTCAAGTTCGGTTATTATTAGATTTTTACTACTTGTTTGTATTCTCTTAGTCACGGGTACTACTTGGAATGCTTTAGATAACGCACATCCAATACAATTCATAGTATGTACAACTCACATATTTTTCGAACCTAGCCTTGCCCGTTACACATTCAGATTTCTTAATTTGAACAGATTTGAATCGATTTTGGCAATTATGAAACTAAATTAATCCTTCCTTTCTTGCTTCACTTAGTCTAGCATTCACAAATTTATCTGAAATTCCAAGAAGTTGAGCGATTTCAACTGGACGAAAACCGAGAGAGGATAGCGTTATTATTTTTTCTTTCTTAGTCTTTACTTCCTTTAAGACAATAGCAACCAGCAGACGGGAAATCCTTTCTAGTTTTACAAGTAAGAGATTAAATTGGTTTTTTTCCATTATTTTTCACCATAGGAAGATTGACCGATTTCATTCTGTGACAGGGCTTCTGTTTCTCAGATTTGCTTTCGAGAGAGAAACCGTTACTAGTAACTTTGACCCTAGATTCTACCCATACTCCAACAATAGAATCTAAAGGGAGTATATTCCGGGATTAGATATCAATCGTTCGATACTAGATGCTTTCGACAGTTTTCAACCAATCTCGAAACATCACCTTCACACGTTTGATATCATCTTTAGAGAGCGGATTATTATGGGCTATGGTGTTCCTTGAAGTTTCTATGCACCTAATTACATGCTCGACCCAAGATTGTTCATTTAGAATGCTTTTGAAGTGGGCCCAGTTGTTCACTATTATACTGTGAAGGTGCCCGATGTCTGTGTAGAATATTTCATGGGCTCCACGTTTGCCATGCCAAGGAGTCTTCTTTTCTGCTTTCTTTCTCATTTTCACAATTTCTTGAATCTTTTGAGGGACACTGTTTTGCCACCATTTTGACCCATGCACTTTGGATAATATCTGAAGGATGAGGTTACGTACTGAATTCTCGAATATGTACAGTATTGGATATACTTTGTACATTTCCTTTGCCTCGTCTAAGTTACGTTTTGGCAGACGAGGTTCGTGAATTTCGAACTCGCCACAAAAAGTCACCTGCATTTTTTGAGGAGTTC
>CBDVBC010000052.1:0-7863 GCA_965372125.1 Candidatus Hermodarchaeota archaeon
TGGTATCTATGAAATAGAAGCGGAATATGATGCTCTGCATATAGCCTTCACCACCTATGCGCGCGTCAACTACTTCATGCAAGGCGCCGAGGTGGTCCTAGGGTGGACTGATAGTATTATGCTTCATCAGGACCTCCTCATTTCTGATCCTAACGAACCCGATGACGACATAGCACTAAATGTCATGTATCCTCGCCTCCTTGTGGCAGTGGATCCTGAAGGGGTCTACGCGCAAGGCATAGACCGGACAGCAGACATACTTGAATCGCTCTTTGCCAGGTTAGACAACCAATTCGATGTTTTCATCGGAGGTCGGAATAGCATTACCAACCTGATTAACTACATTACTGCCTACAAAGAAAGGCTTTCCATGGTTGTACTGGTTACTCCGATAATACTTCTTTCGGTATTATTGACGACCTTTACATCAAATTTGTACCTATCTGGTCGAGGTGAAGAAGCTGCCATCCTACGAGCAAGAGGAACCAGTTATCGACAGCTTTATGCCGTGTTTCTCTTCGAGTTCCTTGTAATCGCTATAGTAGGGCTTGTTCTCGGTACTATGTTAGGAAGCTTAATTGGCTGTTTACTCCCCTCCGCTGTGGGTTTTCTTTTATTCGACTTTACTGTATTCCTCCGTTTTCTCTCCTTTGCAACGATTCAGCCCTTAGCGTGGATTTCAGCAGCTCTCATATGTATTCTTCCTGCGACAATCTTCACTATCATTACCACCAGATCTTTTTTGAACGCTGAAGTTTACGAGACGCTTCGTGGCTCAACTCCCCGACAAGTTTTCACCTCGAAATTACAGGCCCTCTATATTATCCTTGTCATTCTGGGAGTTGTAGGTTACATATACGTGATTGTAATGTGGTTCCCATCCGCGATGATGACTTTGGAGTTGGAATCAGCGTTTATCCTATTTGCTTTGGGAGTTGGTCTCTGGATTGCGCTCTGCGATGCGGGTGCTCGAATACTCCGTCTCGGTGTCGCCAAGCTATCCCGTCTCTTCCGTCCAATTTTTGGTCAAAAAACTGCACTCTTGGCTAGAAGCGTGCGCGTACGTCGTAGCAGAATCCTTCCCTTGCTTGTTATCTTAACCTTAACCTTCTCCTTGACAATATTCACTGCAGTTGAAGCGCAGACCTACTATGAACACCACACCAAACAAATTGATTATTATCTTGGTGGAGATATTCGTATCTTCAGCCCCCTAACTCCAGCATATCGAGTACAAGAGGTTGTAGATATTCCAGGTGTAGCGAGGGCAACCTCCTTCATCGAAGTTCGTGCAAGATACCCTGGACCTGATGGGATAGAATTTCGCTTATTTGGAATCGACCCAGAGGTTTATGCTGAAGTTGGATATTGGGACGATACAAGCTTCCCTTTTGATGATGCCCAATCTGTCATGGCTGCCTTGGCTTCAGATCACTACAACATCGTTCTACCCCAGCATCTGGCAAATCAGTTCAATAGACATAATGGAGATGTTATAGATCTCACTGTTTACAATCAACACATTATCGAACTACATCATAGTATACCACAAAACTTTACCGTGATTGGAGAATTTCATTCAGCTCCAGGGTTTGGTTACGGCGACCCAGCTGCTCCTGGTGCCACAGTTGCAAACCCAGCAGGGTTTGGCTTCCAAGAAGATAATGCATTCGCATTCGTACATATGGACTATTTCCTAGTGGAAGTTCCTCAGCATTACATCATTCATGCCTCCTGCAATATGACTCAGACCTTCATCGCTAGCCTTGAACCTGGTGCTGATGTCAATGAAGTGATTGACGCGGTCGATGACCTAGACTTCGCAGCAATTGTTTGGTCACCTTATACTTTCAATCTAGAGGAGGTGTACCCGAGTGGCTACTTGTTCGCTCAAGGCGTCATCAGCTTGCTCTCTGTCGGCTTCTTGGCGTCTCTTGCTATAAGCGTCATTGCTCTTGTTGTCTTCGTCAGCACTATTGTTGCGGAGCGGAAAGTCGAGTACGCAATAATGCGGGCTATAGGAGGTACAAGGCGGCAAGTGACGGCGATTGTGATTGGAGAGTTCGGTGGTCTCATACTCTCCTCTTTTCTGTTCAGCCTCGTCCTCGGTGCGGGCTTTTCAGTATTGCTGATAAACACTCTCATCAGCCTCTACCCCCAGCCATTTATCCTCCCATTTCAAATGATCTGGCCTATCACACTGCTACTTGTTGTATTAGGAGTAGTAATTATAGGGATGCTGATAGGAACCTACCTGCCTGCCCGGCGTGCTGGCCAAGTCCAAGTCAGTCGCCTACTACGTAACTTGTAACCTAGCCAACAAACTGCTCCCACGGCAATATGAGGAGACTACCAGTCCTTACCACCACATAATTAGCGGAGGAAAGGAGTAATCCCTTAACAATTAATACAAGAAGCCTCCGAAAGAGCAGTGAAAGCTTCTGGAGAGTATATTCTTGAGTGAAGTTATAGACTTTGGAAGAGTGGGTATCCAGCGACGAAAGAGCCTTAGACAATACGCTAGCGAGGGACACTGCATTATTGGCTGTATTTATCCATCATTTCCGATAGAGCTCTTTCTAGCTCACAAGCTAATACCAAGCCTACTCTGGGCAGATCCCAATGTTCCCTCCGCCTTTGAAGCGAGTCTACAGACCTTCTGCTGCGGATTCGCACGAAACCTCTTCAGCCAGCGAGCAAACAATCTCCTAACACCACTTTCTGCCCTATTCTTCCCCGGAAATCGATGCGACTCCTTACAGAATCTAGGAGATGTTTGGCGTTTCCGTTTTCCCGAGGATAAAGTACTTCGTTTGAACTATCCTTCCTCAAAGGAAAGTGAAGCAACAACGAAGTACCTGGTGGAGGAGCTACAGTCCTTGAGCCGTACCATCGAAGAGTTCTTTGGTCATCCTTTCTCTCAGAAGGAGTTTAGCCGTGCTGTAGGCCTTACTGCTCAGTTCCGTGCAGCCACCCAGTTTATCGCAGCTGCTAGGCTTCTCCAGCCCCAAGTCCTCCCATATAGCAAATACGCAGAGCTAGTATGTCGATTCCTTACCACTCCAAGCCCTGAATCGTTGCTTCAACTTGAAAACACATTAACGACAATCCGTCAAGCCCTTGATAAAACCCAGCTCGTTCCTACTACCGAAGCATTGAGTTATGCCCTGCTTCACCATCAGTTTGATGAGGTTGTGATTTCTCCTGACACTTCTGGTTTGCGTATTGCAGTAATTGGTGGCATGGTTGACCCTGAAGCCTTTGCCTCGCTGTTCAACAATGCCGCATCCGAGACCGCCCCTAACGCAGAAATCGTTTTGGACCTGCTTTCCTTTGGCTTCAGAACAGTATTTGCTCAGCCTCCGCGCCTCCATGGCAATCCCTTTGAGGAAATAGCTCGAAGCCTGCTTAGCCACTTCACTGAGCCAACCCAGGAGGGATTACCCGAACGTCTTATTTTCCTCAAGATGGCATTAACAAAGTTCGCTATCGACGGATTGATTATTTGCGAGCAATCTTTCTGTGACCCCGACGGGTTCGAGGCACCCGCAGTAACTTCAGTAGCGGTGAAAGCAGGAATCCCCACTCTACGGCTTCACCTGGACGCAGAGCTCTCAGATAGGGCACGGCTTGAGAACAAAATCCAGAGCTTTCTTGAAACACTTACGATGAGATGATGAAAATGGCGCAAGACCCGACCCTAGAGGCTTCACCGGAGGATCAGAAAGCCTACAGGAAACTCTACACACGCGTACAACACCGGGAGATTATGACCCTCCATTACTTTGGTGCCAAAACAGCACAACAAGAAGATCGTTTGGTTTGGGTAACCTCTGGGTTCCCGGTCGAAATCCCCGTTAGTATGGGTATCTATCCAGTTTATCCGGAGCAATATGGAGCTATCGTTGGCTCCGAGAAGGTGGGTCCATTAGTGTGCGGCTTCGCTGAGGAACTAGGCTTCTCCCAAGAACTGTGCTCTTATGCGCGATGTAGCATCGGCTCAGTCCAAAAACCAGACCAGAGCCCAATGTACGGGCTCCCCACACCGCAGGCACTCCTCACCTGCAATAACATCTGTGGCACTGTTCTTCGCTGGTACGAAGCCGTCTCCCAAATGACAGGCGCGCCCGTTTACGCCCTTGATACTCCTCCCCTCGAAGACACACAACCTATCCACCACCTCGCCTATGTGCGTAGCGGTCTAGAGAATCTTATCTCCTTTTTGAGTAAACGCTTCAACCGCCCCTTCGATGAAGAGCAGCTAGAAAAAACAGCCCAACTCTCAAACGAAGCTGTAAACCTCTGGGCCAAGATCTTGAATGCATGCAGGAGTAAGCCCTCACCACTCAATTGTGCTGACCGGTTCATCGCAATGGCACCCATCGTTTCGATGCGCGGCACACAAGAAATCCTCAAGTACTATCAGGCGCTACTCCAAGAAGTGGAGACGCGAGTGAAACAGGGAATAGGAGCCATCATCGAAGAAAAAGTACGCCTGCTATTCGACAACATTCCGCCATGGTTTTCCATTTATCAGTTCTACAATGGGCTAGCAGAACGGGGAGTCGTGTTTCCTGCGGATACCTACACTCATGCTTGGAGTGGTGGTATTGAACGAGGAGATATACTTGAGAGCATAGCCCGTACTTACTCGAATGTCTACCTTAACAAGGATCTATCTGCAAAGATTGACATCATGTGTCGCCTCATCAAGGATTTCTCCTTAGAAGGCTTCATTCTCTTTTCCGTCCGTTCGTGTAAGCGATATTCCATCGGACAGATGATTGCGAAAGAACAAATAACCGAGCAAACAGGAGTGCCAGGTGTAATTATAGAGGGCGATATGGTAGATAGTCGACTACTAAATGAAGCGCAGATACAGACCCGTATTGACGCGCTCCTTGAAATGATTCTCTGAGGCTCAGACCACTTTGCAAGGTATACAAGAATGGGGCATCGGTGTGGATGTGGGCTCATCCACTACGAAGGGCATAGTAGTTGATGCTGCAGGTACAGTTCTCGCTAGCTTCCTGTTATCCACGGGAGCTTCAGCCCAGAAAGCCGTACAACGATGCCTTGATGAACTTGCAGCTGCAGTAGGACAAGAACTCACTGATGTATCTACCGTGAGCACCGGATATGGGCGAAAGCAAGTGATGTTTGCACAGAAATCTATTACCGAAATAACGTGTCATTGTATAGGTGTTCACCGATTAAACCCGGATATCCGGACGATTATTGATGTTGGTGGACAGGACTCTAAGGTCATCCGTGTGGGTGCTAATGGCCGTCCTTCAGACTTTGAGTTAAATGATAAATGCAGCGCAGGTACGGGTCGGTTTCTTGAAGTGATGGCGAGGGTTCTAGAGGTATCACTAATGGAGCTAGGTCAAATGGCGCTTAGGGCAAAATCACCCTCCACTATCAGCAGCACATGCACAGTGTTCGCTGAGAGTGAAGTAGTTGGCCGAATAGGCGCTGGTGACGATCCTGCCGATATTGCTGCAGGAATCCACAAGGCGATGGCATCGAAAATTGCTACGCTCTCTCGGCGGGTAGGAGTCGCACAGCCAGTCTGTATAACTGGAGGTGTCGCCCTAAACCCTGCCCTTCGCGCGTACTTGGCTCAGCAACTAGATACCAAACTTTGGGTACCTGACAAGCCTCAGTTTACTGGAGCTCTTGGTGCTGCACTTCTCGCCCTAGAACTGGTTGCTTAGAGTAGAAACCTTCGAAAAGATTAAGACTGCAGTGAAGAAACAGACCTAGTGCAAACAGGAGCGACAGAAAATGGTAATCTTTACCTTCAAGGATAAAACGCCAGTGATTGCTGATGACGCCTATATCTCTGAGCGGGCGTCGGTCATCGGTGCTGCAACAATCGGTGCCCGGGCTAGTGTCTGGGAGTATGCAGTCATACGAGCAGATACGAACACTATCATAATCGGAGAGGAGACCAGTATTCAGGATAATTGCACTGTTCATGGAGATGCGAGATTCCCAGTTAAAATTGGTAACCGCGTGACGCTAGGTCACAACGCTGTCGTACACGGTGCTACCGTCGAGAACAACGTGATCATTGGGATTGGATCCATAATTCTTAACGATGCACATATTGGCCACCATTCAATAATTGGCGCAGGTTGTGTGGTGACCCCGGGGACAAAGATTCCACCGAAGAGCCTTGTCGTGGGAATCCCTGGTAGGGTGATTCGTCCTCTAAATGAATCTGATCTCTTCGAGGTTGAACATAGCTGGCAGGTCTATGTTGGTATGAGCCGCCAATATCTCTCTCAGCAGAGCAAGGATTAGTCCTGGAGAATGGTAGTGTTTTAGCTACGGACAATATACTTTATGATTAGAAAGTATTTAATATACGCAACTCTTAAGCGATGACGATAATCCTCTTCCTTCGACATTTGACACTTGTAGGTGGCTAATTTGAAGATTACAACCTCCCTAATCAAAGCCGATATCGGCTCAATTGGCGGTCACATCCGAACCTGTGACGTGACAACCGATGTCGTTAGAAAAGTCATTGCAAAAGCCAAAGAATCAGGACTAATTATCGACTGCCGCTTATGGAACGCGGGCGACGACACTGAGATTTTCATGACGCACACTCGGGGCGTGGACGATGAGAAAATCCACAAACTAGCCTTTACAGCCCTGAAGAAAGGTGCCGACAATGCACGCGAGCGCGGCCTCTACGGCGCAGGACAGGACTTACTGAAGGACGCCTTCAGCGGTAATGTGCGAGGCATGGGTCCTGGCGTTGCCGAGATGGAGTTTGAGGAACGCCCCTCGGACCCCATACTTGTGTTCACTGCCGACAAGACTGCACCTGGTGCCTTTAACTATCCGATTTGTAAGATTTTCGCAGATCCCTTCAACACCGCGGGGTTAGTTATTGACCCTAAGCTCCACGACGGTTTCATTTTCGACATATATGACATCAAAGGCGACCAAATGGTACAACTCAAAACCCCTGAAGAATACTACGACATGCTGGCGCTCATAGGGTCCACAGAGCACTATGTCATCAAGCGCGTCTTCTCTAAGAATGCAAAACTTGGTCAAGGCGCGGTTATCTCCACCGAGAAGCTGTACGCGGTTGCCGGGAAATACGTCGGGAAGGACGATCCTGCAGCAGTTGTCCGGGCTCAAAGTGGATTCCCTGCAACTGGTGAAGCGCTTGAAGGCTTTGCCCTTGGACATCTAGTAACTGGGTGGATGCGTGGCAGCCACAACGGCCCACTGATGCCGGTGCCGCTTCGTTATTCCCAGTGCACTCGCTTTGATGGTCCCCCAAGAATCACTGGTCTTGCCTTTAGCATGAAGGATGGGCGGCTTACTGAGCCTCTTGATGTCTTCGATGATCCCGCATGGGATTTCACCCGCGAGCAGTGTATGCGCGTCGCCGATTACCTAAGAAGACATGGGCCCTTCGAACCACACCGGCTACCTCCTGGTGCAATGGAATACACAACTCTACCAAAGGTTCTTGAAAAGCTGAAAGGACGTTTCAAGCCAATCAAATAGGCGTAAACCAATCTCGTCAGCACGACTCGCCGGTTCATAAGCACTTTCGACCTGTTTGGCAGTGGATTGTGAGATTCAAACAAGTACTAATCGAAAACCTTAACTCTCTTGCCTGAGAGGCTGCATTAGAGTGTGTGTAGCTATGCGTCGTGTCATTGGGTGGCTACGGAGCCAGATACAGAACGCAGTAGCTGGGCTCCGCTCATGCCAGTGGGAAGCGCTCCTTGGCCTTCGCGTTCACATCTTCTTCCTATTCATCTATGCGTTTGGCGCATTGACGACACCTGGTCGTTCTGGTGCAACCTGGGAGTGAGACGGGTG
>CBDVBC010000053.1:0-7845 GCA_965372125.1 Candidatus Hermodarchaeota archaeon
CCAAGCTCTGATTCGCCCTGTTGATCCTGATGCTCCACTAAGCGTCCATTTGCTCTCCTGGCCCTCGGTTGAACAGACTCTAATCGATGAGGAACTTGACCGAGAAATGGATTGGGCGCTTGATATTGTGGAAGCTGCACAGTTTCTCCGTCAGGAAGCAGGCATCAAACTTCGATGGCCATGCCTCCGCCTCATCATTGTACCAACAAAAGACGAGTTCGCTCTGAAGTATTTCAGTAGTATTGTAGCAAGCCAAGCAAATGTGCATCTCGTCGAAGTTGTAAAGGAAGTAAAAGAAAAGGCACTAAAAGTAAAGGAACTTCCCTTCTGCACTATCTACCTAGATATCACTGAAACCCCAGAGATTCAGGCGGAACGCATCGCACGCGAGCTTATCCGCCGCATTCAATCAACACGAAAACGACAAGGACTCCACGTCACTCAAAGAATTACTCTCTATATAGCAACAAAGAGCAGCGAAATTTCCAAATTAATTCGAAATGCTAAGGAGAGTATTGCATCGAAGGTTGGTGCAGTGTCACTCAAAGTAAGAAAACAGCTTCCGGATACCCAGGAAGGGGCAAGCGGCAAACTCAAGTTTGGAGAAAACGAGATCGAGTTCGCCTTCACAGTAACGGAGAAGTAACGCCAACAGATTTTAAAACCACAGAACAACATCAAAGGATGTCAATAATGGGCCCGTGGCTTAGCCTGATGGAGCGCCGAGTCATTGTGCGGTATAGCACATGGCGTGCAAGCCTTATATGGTGTCGCTCCAAACATTCGTTTGCGAAGAAACCAAGGTCAGCCGGAGGTCGCGGGTTTGAAGCTGGTCGGGGTTGAATCATCCCATCAGCAAGTATCCCGCCGGGCCCACCATTTCCATATATCATAGAATCAAGACATAAATTTTATAACAAGTGCGCCCTGTGGGTTATAATCCAGGCGATGCATATGGCTTCTAAACGCCGACTCCTAGACTCGATAAAAACCAAGTTCAAATATTCTTCAATGGCTATCCTTTTCTTCATCCTACTACTTAGTGGAGTAGCTGTTGTCTTTATCGGAAAGTTAACTGGTCAGATTCCGCTGAACCCTGTATTTTTGGTTATTGCTTTTTGTGTTGAAATAGCGGGGATTTCTATCATAGCAGTCTTTGGGTATTTGCGCCTGCCACGAAGTAAGTGATCTAGGCTTTCTGGCTTCGTCAAGGATTGCTGCGTTTATAACACCTGCAGCATTAGCTTATTAGAGGACTCTGACTTGGATGCTTTGCTAGGCATAGTGACGATTCTATTATTACTAATCTCACTACTATATGCATCAATAAAGGATGTGCGAACAGGAGAGGTTCCTGATCGGGTCTGGTTTCTTGGGATTATCGCCTTTCCAATAGGTTTGTTTCGTCTGTTTATGAGTGGTTTAGTTCTGTTATTCACCTTACAATCAATATTGACATTCACGTTTGTACTCTTCTGCTTTGGTATTGGTTTATTTGGAGGAGCCGATGGAAAGGCAATCCTAGTCACGGCACTTGTTTATCCTTGGCTGGAGATTGACCAGATAACACTCGTATATGCACCTATTCTAACCCTCACTGGTACCTTTTTGATTCTAGGTGTACATTGCTTTGTTATCACAATACTGAATGTAATAAGGCGCCATCAATATTCCCCTCAACAAAAGAGCGTATTCAAACCAAAAAGAAGGAGGCACTGGTTCACGCGAAGGATTTCAGAAGACCCAGCGGAGACTGAAAAGGCAGTCTGGAGGAAGGTTACCGTACCACTTGTGCTATATATTCTGATAACTTATCTTGCGTTGTTATTATTCCAGATTTTGTTATGACCACAGTGTAAAACCGATTCTTCTATAATTCGCCGCCAGGCATTACTACCATACCACTTCCACTAATCTCGAAGGGAAAACGCTTTAGACTGTGCCCGGTTTGCCGCATTTTCCTGACCACTAAACTACGCCTAAGCTCCCGGTCCTGTTCAGTGAGCTCGAGAATTATTAAACCCTGAGCTATGAACTCTTCCACACCATATCGACTGAATCCCTTGGATCCATGCGTAACCTCAGAAGTCATGATGGAGGTAGAGCCAAGTTCTCTAAGCAAAGAACTTAGCTTAAAAATTGCATTACGCACCGCGGCAACCCCCTCGAACCTTATTCCCAGCCCCGAAACTGAGTCAATAACAATTCTTCGTGCATTAATGCGTTTCGTGACTCTGTAAATTTCCTGGGCCAACGCGTTGATGTCTAGTCCAGTCCGGATTGCGTGTTTCTCAGTGGTTGGAAGACCTGCTTTGCTTGAGGCTGCATCTACGATGATGATTTTTTCCTCTTCCTGTAACTTTGTAAAATCCCAGCCAAACCGAGCTGCTTCCCTGCGTAGTTCCTTCGGTCTTTCCTCCAAGGTGACGAAAACACCATTGTGTCCATACTCTGTAGATCCAGCGTAGAGAAACTGCATACAAAATATCGTCTTTCCAGTCCCTGCTCCGCCAGAGACAAGAACATTGCTACCATGGATAAAGCCGCCGTGTAGGATGCCATCTAGACCTGGAATTCCGGTTTTTACGCGTTCCGATGTTTCAGCCATCAGTCACCCTTCCCTTGCTCAATTAGTGATGAGACATCCATAACCCCAATGTCGCCTTTTGTTGGTTGATTGAGAATCCACATTTCAGCATCAACAACATCCGGATTGTCCTTCAGTTTGTTGTAGATTTCTTCAATGTCCTGAGTCTCACGCCCAAGCACGAATGCGAATATTCCTGAATCGTTATTGTCTAGTGCAAGAAAAACCACGTTTGAACGGCTTCTTAGCTCGGCCTCGAGTTTATGGGCAGTTTCAACACTAATCTCATGGAGGATATGTCCTCCGATTCGTGCCCAGATTATACCGCAAACTGAATAACCTAGTACCTCGGGAGTGATGCTAGCTGTGAACCGTTTGATAACACCAGCTTGCTGCAATTTCCGAATACGGAACAGGATCGTGGTGTCTGGTACCTGCTGATTCATTTCTTTCGATAGAGTGCGGGCTAGGTGAGTGTATTTTGCGCGTCCGTTTAGTATCAAAAGTGATAGAATTCGCAAATCCTTATCATCGAGTTTCAATTGACACCCTCTTTTCGGAAGTGGACTCTCGGAGAATAAGAGTGGTGAACACCATATTAAGTTTTCCTCAAATTATGAGTCGTGGGAAAAAGAAAACTTCAATAAACTGATTAAAAAATCGGGAAAATAAAATTGTATACTAGGAACCACGTAACCAGAAATAGAAGGATTCCTGTTCCCAGCCCCTTCATTAGTCCACGGCCATGTCCTCCAACGATTTCTGGGTCAATGCCAAGAAGATAGATTGGCAGGAAGTAGGAGACAATTATAATGACTATTCCAAGAATGAAACCGATAGCACCTAATACAGCAGAAAGGTTTAAGCTTAAACATATCAAGGCTGCCACAAAAGCGAAGATGAGCCGTGTATAATAGATTCGGTTTTCCGCGGATATTTTAGCTTGTGTTTTCTCTGCCAAGGATGAAACCTCCATGACTGTGAGTAGTATGAACGCATCCGACATATATGTGATGCTACGTGAATTAAAGGATGCACTGGTGGGCAGTTGGATTTCAAACATTTATCAATTTAACGGTTCGTTGCTATTCAAAATAAGTCACGACTCACCGAATAAAATCTGGCTCTTAATTGAACCTGGAAGACGGATGCACCTGACTGCGCTAACCCTCGAGAAGGAAGCCCAACAACGTGCTTTCTGCAAATCTCTTCGCAGGCACCTCCGTGATCAAAAAATCGTCGCCTTTGAGCAGCATGAATTTGACCGCGTAGTTATCTTACGCGCCGGTCTACCGGAAGAGCAGTTCACCCTTATCGTAGAGTTGTTTGGTGGTGGAAATGCGGTTCTTCTAGACCCCAAAAACCGCATCGTGACAGCGATGACTTATCGTCGCATGCGCGACCGTGACCTAGTCCGGGGGGCCCCTTTTGAATTTCCACCTCCCCGTGCAAGAGATCCCAGGGATATATCTGAAGCGGATCTGGACACAGTCTTGGATGCTTCAGAGGGAGATATCATACGTACACTTGTACGTGGTTTCAGTATCAGCGGCGATACCGCGGAGGAGATCCTAGCTAGAAGCGGAATCGAGAGAGAGACACCCGCCCGTTCATTTTCGTTAGAACAAAGGAAGATACTACACAAGGCCATCCTGACTTATTTTACTACACTTGCCACAGGTCAGCTTGCACCCCTTGTTGTGTTGGACGAGGAGGGTAACCCGTCTCGTTTTCTTTCAATGACATCAGAACGTTACAAGGGCGTACCGGTAAAGGAATATTCGACTTTTAATGAGGCACTTGATGCATATTATTCGGTTCACCGTAGAGAGGCCTCTCTTGAAGGTCTCGCAGACCGATATCAAAGCGAATTAACGAAGCTTCAGCGACTTTTAGAAAAACAACAGGAACATCGGGAAACTATGGAAACGAGAGCTTCAAAGAGTCGAGAAGCCGCAAACGCCATCTATCAGCAGTTGCCCTTAGTTGAAGAGCTGTTGACGACAATCCGAGAGGCACGCCACCGTGATGTATCGTGGCAAGAAATCCAGAAGCGCCTTGATGTAGGGAAAGAGCGCCATTTAGCTGCTGCCTCCATTTTAGACCGACTTGACCCCCACTCTGGTAGAGTACATATTTTACTTGACGGGCATTCGATAACCTTAGACGTTAGAATATCTGCTGCAGAGAATGCCAATCAATTATTTCAAAGGAGTAAACAGCTAGAAAGAAAGGTAGAGGGAGCACTGATAGCAATCAAGGATACAAAGAGAAAGCTAGCTGAAATGCAGCAGAAGAGGGATGAAGAAATAACTCAGTCCCAGACGCATAAAATAATTCAACGACGGAAGAAGAAGTGGTATGAAAAGTTCCGCTGGTTTATCACATCTTCGGGCCTGTTAGTCTTGGGCGGTAGAGACGCGAGCAGCAATCAACAACTCGTTCGGAAGCATCTAGAAAAAGATGATGTCTTCTTCCATGCAGATATTACAGGAGCACCTGTAGTTATTCTCAAACCAGAAGGAAGAGAACCCTCAGAAGAGGATTTGCTAGAAACTGCAATATTTGCTGTTAGTTACTCCCGGGCTTGGAGGGCAGGCTGGACCGCCTGTGATGTCTATTGGGTACGGAGCGACCAGGTTTCACTGAGTTCTCCAACAGGCGAATACCTACCGAAGGGTGCAGTAATGGTTCGTGGAACCCGAAACTATCTGAAAAAAACACCTCTACGATTAGCAGTAGGTCTGCTAGAAGAAAATGGGATACCGTATTTCGCTGTAGGACCTGAAACAGCGATGAAGAACCAAGCAAAACAGTACACTATCATAATCCCCGGGAAACTAAAAGTATCAGAAGTTGCCAAACTTCTACGCACTCACTACTCCAGGACAGTGCCAGACGAACTGCAACAGTATGTCAAAACAATGAACATCGATCACATAATTGCGATTCTTCCCCCAGGACCTATCGCCATCGAAGGCGAGCAATAACCGGGATACAGATAACCAAAACAGAATTGAATGCTCACCTTTCCAAACGTTTATTGAGGGAGTTGTGGTAGTGACTTGTGCTCAAGAGGTGAGGATATTGAAAGTAGAACAGATTATGACCAAGGACGAATTAGTAACGATTGATAAAGATCAACCTGTCTCAACGGCGTTGGAACTTATGGAGAGAGGTCGCATATCTGCGCTCCCGGTAACTGATGAAGACCAGCTTGTAGGCCTCTGTTGCATGATTGATTTAGTCGACCGATTAGGGTCTATTAAAGCTGGGAAGCTCACGCCAGCAAGTATTCATGTAAGCGCAGTAATGGAATGGAAGCCGAAAACAGTTATTCCCTCAACTGATGTCGTAGATGCAGCGAAGCTTCTGGTGGAGCGACGGGAACGAGCTATAGTTGTGGTGGAGGACGAGAAGATAGTTGGAATTTTAACAAATTCACATTTTGTAAAGAGATGTTTGAAAATAGAGAACCTACTTGTTCGCGATCTTGCCCTAGAGGAGGCTCAAAGTGTTCATCCCCAAGACCGTGTTATTCATGCGCGTCAACTGCTTCTCACAACGGGATTGCCTGGGCTCCCTGTAATTGATAAACGCGAGGTAATCGGCCTTGTTACCAAGAAGCGTTTGGCTCTTGGCTTTGCGGCTTTTCGCAGAGAAGTACCTGCTAAACATCAGAACAAACGACTACGAGAATTCTTAGTAGCTAACATTCTAACAAGAACCAATCTAACAACTTACCTTGAGATGACCGTTGGGCAGGCTGCTGAACTCCTTTTACAAGACCACCAACATTTACTCCCAGTAACAAGGGAAGGGTACTTAGAAGCGCTTTTAATAAGAAGAAATCTAGTAGCCTTGGTTGGTAACAAATTTCAGTCATTAATTCAGAAAGAGGAATAGAGGTATAGCAGGTGAGTACCCTTCTCACTCTTGAAGAGGGAACGACCCTTGTGCAACTAGCACGTGCAACTATCACAAAATTCCTGAAGGAACAACATCTTCCAGATCTACCAGATTCGGACTCGGAAGTCTTACAAGAATCCAGAAGCCTATTTGTTACCTTGAAGATGGCTAGCCAGCATGACCCTGGACATCTCTCTTTGCGTGGTTGTATCGGCTGGCTTCAACACCCACCAAACCCTGATGAACCTCCCATGTCTTTATTGGAGGCGACCCAGAGAGCCGCTGTAAGCTCAGCTGTTAGAGACCCGCGCTTCCCTCCAGTGCAGCAAAACGAGCTTGAAGCAATAATCATCGAAGTGTCTGTTCTCACTATCCCAGAAGAACTTGTAGTACCTGCTCGGGCAACCCTTGCCGAACACATCACCGTTGGCGTAGATGGTCTTATCGTGGAGTCGGGTCGCTATAAAGGACTCCTGCTCCCCCAAGTAGCGCCTGAGCAAGGGTGGAGCGCTGAGCAGTTCCTAAGGGGGTGCTGCAGAAAAGCAGGTCTTCCTCCAGGCAAATACCTGGACCCACTTGTGAAGGTTTCTAAATTTCAAGCCCAAATCTTTGCTGAAACCTCCCCCATGGCAGAGGTTGTGGAACGTAGATTCTAGTAACCCTCTCAGCTGCAATGTGTTCAAGCTGGTCTTATGACTTAAAAGTCTAGTCGCGGATTGAGAACGATATATGCAGGATCTGTCAGTGATTCGGGAACAAGTTCTTCGGAAACATCTACGACCCACTCAGGAGGATGTTGAACGGGCAGACCGATACTTCACACAAATTCGTGAAGCGGTTCAACACTGTGCAAAAAACAGCCAACTGAAGATATCTTTTATCAGGTTGGAGGGGTCGGCGGGAGCAAAGCAGACGCAGCTTCGGAACTCGCGAGAGTTAGACGTTTTCATTGGTTTGCCGCAACAACTACTAATCGAGGAATTAGGGTCTCCTCATCCCACAAAGACCAGTATCAGGAAATTCCTTGGCGAGTTGGTTAGGAAGGTTGCCTTCAAAGCTGCTGAACTAGCTGGCTGCAAAAACATTAGCATAACTCACGCTGAGCACCCGTACGTTACAGCGCTCTTAGATGATCATCAAGTTGATTTAGTATTTTGCTTCGATCTCCCACTGGAATATATTTTTCAGAATGGACCCATAACAGCTGTTGATCGAACACCCCATCATTCGCGTTTTGTTTCTGAACACCTGTCCTCTAGCCAGCGTGATGATGTTCGGCTTCTAAAAGCATTCTTTCAGTCTGGGTACGTATACGGTGACACAAGCCCTGTTGGGCGCAGCGGTTTCAC
>CBDVBC010000054.1:0-7790 GCA_965372125.1 Candidatus Hermodarchaeota archaeon
GTATTGAATCATCAAGGAGAGGGGCTTGGTTTTGGCATCCTAGAACAAGAAAGTGGAGGAAAGATGAAGTTAAGGAATCGAAAGGATTTGGGATGGTACCTCCGTCGAGGTAGATAATAAAAATACAAGGAATGAGGTGGCGCCTTGTCCGCCTCAAGAAATAATCTAACCGAAGAGGGCCCCAAGCCCAGTGACCTCTTCTTCCTTTGGCTTTTCTTCTTCCTTGGGTTTGGCTTTTTCTTTAGGTGCTGCTGCGGCTGCAGGAGCTGCAACCGCGACGGGAGCTGCCTTGAGAGCTTCCTCAATATCAAGTCCCTTTAGGGTAGCAACTAACACCTTAACCCGACCTTCGTCGGGTTTAACGCCAGCAGCTGTCAAAACTTTAGTTAGACTTGCGCCAGTAATTGATTTACCAGCCTTGTGAAGAACCATCGCACTGTAAACGTATTCCATTTGTAGTTGTCCTCCTTGTGTTTCCATAAAGGGAAGACAGTAGCTTCGTATGAGAGGCAACGCTTCCCATGTTGGTTATTTTAACCTTTCGTCTAACAGAGAATATTTAGCTAGACATCGAGCCGGGGTTCTTATCGGCGAGGGTTTTTGCTAACGCGCAAGCCTGTTGTTCAGCATATGCTAGAACATCGGGTGCTAACTCGTCGGTGAAGAAACCTGTGACCATCACTAGACTACGTGCTTCAGTGTAAGCCTTTTGTAGCATCAGCGGCAGTGTTTCGAGGCTTATGTACTTAATTGCCAGAGCCAGTGCCAGTCCAGCCTGAGCTGCTTCCTGAAACTGAGCTATGACACCGCTTATGGTTACTTCAAAGACTTTAGCTGAGAGAACTGTGCCGTTATCATAAGCGGCAGAAAGTTTCAGATAAATTTCATAAGGTTCCATCCCGAGCCGAGAGAGAACAAGTGCTTGGGCTCTTGACACTGTTTCGCCTGCTTTTACTATAACATGATTCGCAGTTATCCAGATAGAGCCACCTTGTACGCGGGTTTTCAGTCCAGCCTGACTTAGCTCTGAGATTAATGGTCCTGGCGGGAATCCGGTGTTGCCTGCGGAAACTGTTATGTCTTTGGGTGAGACCGAACCGGCTTTAGCGGAGGCTTTTGCCTTATTCTGTTGCAGCAACTCATTAAGTTCGAAGGGATTCGCCTTCGTGAAAGCGAATGCACAACAGCCTTGGATATAGGGGATTAAATCAGCGAGAGCCTTTTTGGAAGTGATTGTTCTTATTGCACGAATCATCATCGAATTCTTTGCCATCAGAATGACTGCTTCTCCTCTGAGCGCCTTCTTAATCTTCTGAAGCTGTTTTGAGCCAATACTCTCAGTTCGAATAAGACAAATGTACTCGTATCGCTCGAGGAGCGAGATGAGGCGGTTGACCTCCTCTAGCTTCCTTTGAGGAACTGGCCGCCCCCGCTGGGTTCGGGGAGCAACACTAGAAGTCTTTGGACTTGCACCTGCACTCATTTATATCACCTAACATCACATTTCGATTTCCACAGCTGGACCCATCGTGGTTTTAACAAACACGTTGCGAATGTTATTCATTCCTTTTTCGAGGTTTTGCTCTAATGTCACGATGACTGCTAGAATGTTTTCAGCAACGAGTTTGGAATCCATTGACTGTTTACCAACTTTTGCTTGAATTACAAGGTTCTTCCGCGTCCGTAACTTTACAGATGAGGAGAACTCGGAAAGGAGCTTTCCAATATCAGCACCAGGAGGTACTGGCCGAGGCATTTTTCCTCTTGGACCAAGTACAGGACCCAATATTCGACCCACTAATGGCATCAAATCAGCTTGAGCTATGAAGAAGGCAATCTCCTCAGCTAGTGCTTTTGCTTCATCTTTTTCTGAGCCCAGACGCTCAATATCTTTGGCCTCGAGCACTTTATAGGCCCCTGCTTGACGCGCATTGTAAGCGAAGTTACCTGATCCAATGACGCAAATACGGGTACTAGCCTCAATGGCATTAGGCAGAGGAGTATCGATATTGAGTTGTTTTCCTCTTTTCAAATCGATACCCATGAGGTTTACAATAACTTCTATTGACTCCTCAAACTTGCGCTTTTTAGCTTTGGCCTTAGCCTCTGTTACCGCTTTGATTATTTTATCAAGTTCCACCAAATCAGACGCCTCCTTTAATCATTTGACTGCAGCTGACTGGCATAAGTGCCTTTGTCGATTTCCTGCTGAATAATTCGAGGCTCCTTTCCATCAACTGTGACGCCCATTGAAACACAGGTTCCGAGCACTGATTTCACCTTATCCGCCAACGAAGAGCCTAGCAAGTCCTTCTCCTTCGCTTTTACAACAGTAATTACCTGTTCCAATGTTATGTTTCCCGTGACCTCAGTTCCTGTATTTCCTGTACCCTTTTCCGCGCCAACCTCCTTAAGGATTAGAGCAGAGGTAGGCGGCAAGCCAATCTCTATCTCGAACTCTTTCGTGTCTGTGTCAACTGTGATCTTAACAGGAACCTTGAGCCCTTTCAGGTCGGCTGTTAAACGATTTATTTCTTGCACGATCTGGTAAAGGTTTGCACCAGTTGGCCCTAAGACTGGGGCAATTGGCGGTCCCGCGGATGCTTTTCCACCTTCGATGAGGGCTTCACAAATAGTTTTAGCCATATGCAGGTTCCCCTAAACGGAGTTCAGCTTCCCAACCTTGAGGCAATTTAAAAATCTTCTGCTAAGGAAATGGACTTGGTAATGATTCACTAGTGAGCGGAATCTCTGGTCAGTAATTATAACTCTTCAAGAGCCTCCTTCTCTTCCAGTACATCCCGTTCTACCCGTTCGACTATGCGAAGGAAATCAGCGTGAACCTTCAATGGAATTGGAGAGGAAGCCTCAAAGAGTTCAAGAGTCACTTCATCTTTGGATGTGTCTATTCGCATAACACGAGCCCTTTCGTTCTTGAAAGGACCACCAGTGATTTCAACGATATCACCAATTTCTAAATCTTCAGTAGGTGGCCGAGGTAAGAGAATGTGCTCAATCTCCTTAAGCAATAGCTTACCCTTGATAATGCCTTTGATGTGAGGAATCCCAGCGATAGCTAGTTCTACATCTCGGGAGCTAGGTGCTTCTACGAAGATGTAACCTTTCAGCGGCTCAGGCACAAGAATTGCTTTCAGATTTACTTGACGCTTTGTCACACGACCAGCAATGACGTGTGCTATCCCTTTCTCCTGCCCGATTGTGGTTCTCACAATGTATATGTTTGTCTCTTCTGCTGCCATTGAAGGGTCATCCCCGTGAACTAGAGTAGCCTTGTGCTTCCAGAATCATCCTTGGGGGAAGTTAGCTGTTACCATCAAAAATATCATTTTGATGACAAATCCAACGAATCCTATGACAAAAAGTCCAAGGAGGCTGATTCGGAGTTGTAACCAAATCTCGCTACGGGAAGGCCTTCTGGCGAGTCGAACGATGCGTTTGGTATTTTCCAAAAACGTTGAAACATCCACCAATTTATTCACCTATATCAAATTAGAGCTTTGGGATTTGTCACAGCAGGTGTTCTTAATAAGTCTTTTCAGAAAAGCGAAGTCGGTGAAAAGATCATTCTTTAGAATCTTCATTAGCAACGCGGAGTAAATCACGAACTCGCTGGGATTCGATATTCATTCCATCCAGGATTTCCCCTATTCGTTCCCGTTGGGAGCCCTTCATTCCCTTCCAATCGAGAGCCGCCAAAGCTACGCGACCAGCTGTCCTTTCAACAGCATGACGGATAAGGGATTCTGAAACTTGATTCAAAAAATATTTTGGCATCAGATGAGATGCTGCAAACTCCGTTTCAATGCTTAGGCGGGTGAACGCAGGGCAGTAATGAGGACCCCCAAAGCCAAGAAATGCTGGAGCTGATTTATGTAGATTTTCTGCTACCGCCATGATAGCGCGGGCGACAATCTTGGCTGCTACTTCATTGCGCCAATCTTGTTCAGTGCTGCCGATTTCTATGAAAAGCGCCGGTATCTCCTCAATCCAAGGTCCATGATGCGTCACCTCAAGTCCACAAGCCCAAAAGTCAAGTTCTAATCGGTTTAGTTCAGCAAACATAGTCTGATGGGCTACCTTAACAGCGGAAGGGTGGGCAATACATAGTGTTGAGGGTTTGCCACCAAGCTCGGCCGTCGTCCAATTGCCGGGAGTATGGACCAATAAGGCTGGTTTGAAGGAAGCTGATTTGTGTCGTGACGCAAAAATGAAGAGGTCAGCAGACAAACGTTGATCAAGTCGGTCTGCATAGATGCTATCGGACTTGATAGTTACTATAGCCAGGTTATTCAACTGGTATATCGGTGCATCATCAAAGGTCTCCTCTTTCTCATTGAAGGGATAGAGCGCGAGTAATTGCTGTTTGATATTCTGAGCTGCAATATCTTGAATAGAACAGAGACAGATAGCGGACAAGGCAATCGCCCTCGCCTTAGAGTGTTACATTAGAAGGGCCAAGACCGCCTTCTCGGTGTGGAGACGGTTCTCCGCCTGATCCCAAACAACACTGTGGGGTCCTTCGATGACCTCATCAGTTATCTCCTCGTCTCGGTGTGCGGGAAGGCAGTGCATAACAATGGCGTGGGGAGCTGCCTGTTTAAGCAATTCCGCGTTAATCTGGTACTCGGGGAGGAATGCTTCAAGTCTATGTTCTTTTTCTTCTTCTTGTCCCATTGAGGTAAAAACGTCTGTGTAGAGGATGTCGGCGTCTTTTGCAGCCTCCTTGACATCCTGTGTCACCTCGACTTTGGCCAAAGCTTCTTTTGCTCGCTCTTGTGCAACCCGGGTTATTCCTGGGTCAGGCTGATAGCTTTCTGGACATGCGACAACAACTTCCAAGCCCATCGTTGCAGCGCCAACCATCAGTGAGTGGCAAACATTGTTCCCATCGCCTATGTAAGCAAGTTTCAGTCCCTCAAGTTCGTTTAACTTCTCTTGGATTGTCAGCAAATCGGCTAGGATTTGGCATGGGTGGAACTTGGGAGTGAGCGCGTTTACAATTGGAATTGTGCTTCGATTGGCAAGTTCCACTACATTCCCATGCCCTCTTGCCCGAATTACAATCCCGTGAAGATAACGACTTAGAACCCGGGCGGTATCTGCTATTGGCTCGCCGCGGCTTAGTTGAAGTTCTTGGGAACTCAGGAAGAGTGGATAGCCGCCCAGCTCGTGGATCGCAACCTCAAAACTGACACGGGTCCGCGTGGAGGGCTTCTCAAAAATCATCCCAATAGATTTGCCCGAGAGGCTGGTACCGCTTATATTTCTGTATCGTTGGCGCTTCAAATCAGCAGCAGTATCTAACATCAACTTTATTTGTTCACGCGAAAAATCAGCTAGACTTAGAAGATGGTTTCCCTTCAGGTTCATCAGCAACACACCCAAACTATTGTGAATCCTGCAATCATGGGATATATTTAGCCTTTCGCTATTGTGTCACAAAATGGCTCTTTGATTAGCCGCGTGGTACTATCTTGTCGGCAAACCATTCTGGTCGGAATTCTTCGAGGTCAGAGTATTCCTGGCCTACGCCTACAAAGATAATTGGTTTTCCGGTCGCGAGTGCAATGGAGAGAGCGGCACCACCGTTGGTGTCTGCATCGACCTTTGTAAGAATTGCGGCATCAATACCTATGATTTCGTTGAAAGTCTTGGCTTGAGCAATAACATCATTACCTGCAAGTGCATCACCCACAAAGATGACTAGATCTGGTTCAGCGACACGATGAATTTTTTCTAGTTCCGCCATAAGATTCCTATCGGTTTGCATACGCCCTGCGGTGTCGATGAAGACCACATCAATACCACGAGCTCTTGCATGGTTTATTGCATCGAATGCAACAGAAGCCGGGTCAGAGCCGTAGGGGCGGCTTAATACGCGTACTTTGAGGCGTTCACCGTGAGTGTGGAGTTGCTCGGAGCTCCCTGCACGGAATGTATCCGCACAGGCAAGGACAACTGAGTAGTCACGCTTAAGAAGCATATGAGTTAATTTCGCGATAGTCGTAGTTTTCCCAGTGCCGTTTACGCCCAAGAACAACAGAACTGCAGGGTTATGCTCCCTTTTCCGCTTCTCGATAAGTTGAATGAGATCAACTGGCGATTCGGGCTTTAATGCCTCAAGCACAGCCTCGTGGAGCGCTTCTAAGATGAACTTTCTCTTGCTTTGGATTAACCCAATCTTTTCCCCGGTGACCTTCTCTCTTATTCTTTCAATAATGAGATCCGCAGCTTCTAATGCAACATCATTGGATATTAATGCGATTTGTAGCTCAGAAAAGGCATCATCGAGGTTACTCTCGGTTACTGATTTTTGAGCGACCCGTTGGACGAAGCCATCTACGGCTTTTCGAAGCTTCTCAAACAATGTTTTGCCCTCAAGGGAGTGTCTTATTGTTGAACGAGCTGCGATACTTGTTTCCGCATGACTTCAAGTCGTGCATGCGCTTCGCGTAGATGCTCCTCTTGGCGCTTAGACATCTCTACTAGTTGTTCTTGTTGTTGTTCAAAACCCGCAAGGGCTTCCTCGAGGGATTTCTCAGCAGCAAAACCTGCTCCCAGGGCGACAATAACATGAGAAGTGCTCGCTAGATTAACAACGAGTTGGATACCGGAGCCAATGCTGACCATCACTTCATCGCCAGGTTCGTGGCGTTTTAGCTCAGTAACAGCGATTGCGGTTTCAGCGAGACGTGTTGCTTGGGCTTGGAACATTTGGAGGTTCGATTGACCACGGGCGATCTCCTCCTCCATGAATTGAATACTTTGGATAAGTTGGCGTGCATGCTGCTCTCTCTGTTGTTGTTCTTCAGCCAATGGCTAATATCCCCTTATCTCGTTGTAGCTGCGTTCCCAACTGAGGCTATTCAATTCCAGCAAGTCGCCGGATAATCAGTGTTTTCGCTTCTGTGGGAGGTATTTCCGTCACTTGATCAATTGTGATTTTCTGTCGCTTCACTCTATGGAAACTCCCGATCTGCGTGTAAAGCTGTTCGCAAGCCTGTTCTTTCGTAATTGCTCGGATTTCTCGACTAAACTTCAGTCGTCGATTAAGCCTGATGTATGTACCTTCGATGTGAAATACTTTCACTGACATAATGCCAACCTCAGTTACAATATGCAGCCATTACATCGAAAGGGCGACCACATTTAAAAGATTACTCAAGAAGGAACTATGCACATAGAACTTGGCTAATCACCATGAGTTCCGGGCCCGTAGTTTCGGTGCCTGCTGCAGCTGCGCGGCTATTCGCTAGGAGGCCAATGGAAACATAGGGAACTCCGCAATTAATCGTACTCACATCCACTGAAACCCCAAAAAGATGTGCAAGGTGTTCCAATTCTGAATCAGAAACACCAGTATGAGCTAGCAGCCCCCGATTTGTGACAGTACAAAAGGAGCCTACGAGATGGGATCCCGCTACTGTCCCCACCTCAACCTCAACATCTAGGGTATCTCGGATGACTTGAACTTCTTCCTTAGTGAACTCGGTACTCACGAGCGCGGCTTTATCATTAGCAAGAACCAAGTTCCCTAGTGCTGTGAGACGCGATTCCAAAGCGACAACAGAACAGTTTAGCGATGAGCGCAAATCATTGATTTCTTCATCCAATGTAAAATGGGGTACAAGTAGACCATTTACGTTCCCAACGGACAAGATGCCGATTAAAGTACTACCACCAAGAATCGTAACATTTGGTGGCATCTCGAAAAGGGCTTCGAATGCGCGTTGTGTCGATTCACTGCTCGCTGCTTGGAGTAGCCAATA
>CBDVBC010000055.1:0-7765 GCA_965372125.1 Candidatus Hermodarchaeota archaeon
ATCCAACACCAAGATTGATGCGGCCTTTGACCTGGGTTTAGGCGAAGTAGATATCTACATGTCTGCTCCCTACGAGTTCACTTTGGTGGTTGAAGGGGCAATCGGTAACTCGTATAACATCTCTATTCTCCGTGCCTTCGTCGTCTTTGACAACCTTCCCGATGGAGCCACACTGCTGGGTTCAGATTACAATGTGGAATGGACGGGAATTGCTGCTGCTCCAGGCATCAACCGCTACACACTGTTCCTTGATGGGCACATAGAATATGTCGGGTTAGACACCGAGTTCACTCTGACTGGAATGACTGCAGGACCCCACAATGTCACACTCACAATGCTGTTACTTGGTTCGGGGAAACGGTTAACCCTCAAGTCCCACATTACCGTCGTCCTTGACAATCAGCCCCCAACCTGGGTGAATGAGCCCACCAATCAGTTCCTCCTTTTTGGGCAAGTGCTAGGTTTGCAGCTGGAGGCAACCGATCCATCGGGAATCGAAACCTGGTTGGTCAACGACACAACTAACTTCACCATTAACGGTACTGGATACCTAGAAAGCCTAGGTGCTCTGGCTCCTGGTTCCTACGGGTTGAATATTAGCGTCGCAGACCTCTATGGGAACACCCGCGCATCTACTATCACCATAGTGGTAGCATCATCGCTGATGCCCCCGCTCCTAGTACTCCTAGTCACAGTTACTATTGTGTTTATGGTGATTGTTGTAGTGGCTAGAGTGTTCTTATACAAACGCCGCAGTCAGAAACACTAATCCTCAACCAAAAACCTCTGGGTTCTCCTGTTCCAATATTCTTTTAAGAGAAAACCACTGTAGAGAAAAACAGCCTTGGAGGGGCTATTGTGAAAAGAAATGTCCTATTACTCATCCTATCCTTCTCCCTGCTGGTTTGCATCTCTACCTCCTGGGTGCAACCACAGGCTATAACATCGAATAATATCATCAGTTGGGAATTTATTGTCACAACCCCTTCACCCTCGCAGACATATTTCAGGAATTGGACCTACGGAACCCTCGCAAATGACGTATGTTTCTCGATGGTGGAGTGTACGGGCGGCGGCTTTGCCCTCGCAGGTTATACTAATGTGACAGACAATTTTACTGACTTTTGGTTAGTGCGTGCCGATCAAGATGGCAATCACCTCTGGAACAAAACATATGGTGGATACGCCCTTGACTGGTGCTATTCCGTAATCGAATGCAATGATGGCGGCTTTGTGCTTGCAGGTGAAACCTACAGCTTTGGCGCCGGCTCTGAAGACATCTGGTTAGTACGTACTGACGCCGATGGTAATCAATTGTGGAATAAAACCCTTGGAGGCCCCAGTATCGACTACGCCCGTTCCATTGTAGAGTGTAGTGGCGGCGGCTTCGTCATCACCGGTACTACATTGAGCTACGGTGCTGGTGGCAACGATGTTTGGCTAGTTCGCACCGACGCAGATGGCAACCACCTCTGGAATGAGACATATGGTGGAATATATCACGATGATGGCTACTCGGTAATAGAGTGTAGTGTCGGCGGCTTCGCCATCGCGGGTACTACATCCAGCTTCGGTGCTGGCAACTGGGATGTCTGGATAATCCGTACTGATGCTTCAGGCAATCATGTCTGGAATGAGACCTTCGGTGACACTGGTTACGAATACGGCTACGATTTATTGGAGTGTGCAGCTGGCGGCTTCGCAGCGATAGGGTACACAAACAGTTTTGGCGCGGGTAATAATGATGCATGGCTCATCCGAACCGACGGCAGCGGCAACCACCAATGGAACCAAACCTATGGTGGAGCAAATCACGAAGCTGGTCGAGCACTCGTGGAATGTAGTGCTGGCGGGTTTGCCGTTACAGGTATAAACGGTATGTACGGTGGTTACAGTAACGATGCTTGGTTGATGCGTATCAACGCTAGTGGCTATCAGCTCTGGAATCAGACTTTCAGTGGTATCGGGAATGACGTGAGCTACTCAGTTGTAGAGTCTGCAGCAGGCGGCTTTGCTATAGCTGGCTACACAGACAGCTTTGGCGCTGGCGGCGAGGATATGTGGCTTACACTTTCCCAGAGACTCCGCTGGCAGGAGAACCCTACGAATCAGTTCGTGGAATTTGGTAGTGGAGGTTTCCACTACGACCTGAACGCTACAGCAATCTTGGCGATTGATGAGTGGTGGCTTAATGATACAACCCACTTTGCCATCACCACTCAAGGTGTAATCACAAACACCACTGTGCTGGGACCTGCAGGCACATTCTATAGACTGAATGTAAGGGTCAATGACACCGAGAATGAGAGTCTCACAGCCCATTTCACCTTGACGATACAGGATACGACAGCACCGACTTGGATAACAACTCCAACTGACCAGACTCTAGCCTATGGTGAACCCTTAGCCCTCCCGATACAAGCCACAGACCTTTCGGGAGTTGCATCGCGGACAGTCAATGATACTACCAACTTTGAAATCAACACTACTCACTACCTTGTGAACGCAGGTGTGTTGAATCCAGGTGTGTACGGGTTGAACATCACCGTCGAAGATTCCTTCGGAAATGCCCTGAGTTCCACAATCACAGTCACAGTACAGGCATCAATACCACCCATTCCTGGCTTCCCTGTTGGAGCTATCGCAGTGGGTTTTGCATCTGCTCTAGGAGTGGGATTGATTTCCCGCCGGCGACGAAGAAAACCTCGCTAAGGTTTTCTTTCCCTCACTTTTTTTCAAGAACCAAACAATCTGGAGAAATTTAAAATGGGTTTCACATACAAATCAATGGGAAGGCATCGAGTGAAATTTCCTGTCAAGGTCTTGATGGTATATTTGGTGGCGTTTCCATGGGCTACAATGCTTTTTGGGCTACCAAGTGTCTGTGTTGGAACTGATATCAGTCAACCTAGTTCCTTCTTGAATAAGGGTTACGATTCTCTAGAACTATTGAGCTCAACTCGAACACCTCTCCCCTCTCCTTCTCCACCACCACTTGGATTCGCAAATCCTGCGTGGGATCAGATGTACGGCGGCGACGATAATGATTACAGTAGATCCCTTGTGGAGTGCGTAGGAGGAGGTTTCGCTATTGTAGGTCAAACTAAGAGTTATGGTGAAGGGGATTGGGACATATTGTTAATCCGAACCGACTCCGCTGGAATTATCTTGTGGAATAAAACCTTCGGGGGTTCTATCAGCGATTTCGGTACCGATGTTTTGGAATGCAGTGGTGGTGGCTTCGCTATTGCAGGCTACACTAATAGTTACGGTGTAGGCTATTTTGATGTATGGTTGATTCGCACTGATGAGAATGGTAACCACCTTTGGAATCAAACCTATGGTACTACCAATAGCGAGTATGCCTACTCTCTTGTAGAGCATAGTAGCGGCGGCTTTGCCCTCGTTGGCCACATTTACGGTTATGGTGCTGGGAATGCTGACTGTTGGATGATACGTACTGACGATTCAGGCAACCAGCTCTGGAATGAAACCTATGGTGGTGTCAGTCATGACCAGGGAGATTCTGTGGTGGAGTGCAGCGATGGCGGTTTCTTTATTACAGGTTCCACCTATAGCTTCAGTGTGGGCTACGATGATATTTGGTTAGTACGCACAGACTCCAATGGAAACCATATATGGAATAGTAGTTTTGGAGGAACCAATCATGACCAAGGGTATCGTGGTGTAGAGTGTAGCACGGGTGGGTTCGCAGTAGCAGGTAAGAAAAACATTGGGATAGGAAATGGTGATTTTTGGCTAATCCGTGTCGATGCTGGTGGTAATCATCTCTGGAATAAGCTCTTTGGTTATTACGAAATGGATCACTGCTCCTCAATGGTGGAGTGCGTGGACGGTGGATTTGCACTTATCGGCACAACTTCTAGTTTTTCAGGTGGAGCAAACATTTGGTTGGTCCGCACCAATTCTAATGGAAATCTGACGTGGAGTAAATTATATGGTGGTTCCACTGGCGACCATGGCAGTGAATTAGTTGAGTGTGCAGATGGAGGCTTTGCCCTCGTAGGCCACACATACAAAACCCCTTCCAATGCTGATATAAGGTTGCTACGGGTATTCGAAATGAACTGGGTGGAAACACCCGTCAACCAATACCGCGAGTTTGGTTTCGGTTTCACCTACGACCTGAACGCTACGAGTGTTATGGACCTCGACACTTGGACTATCAATGACACGGCACACTTCACCATCAACAGTGAGGGTGTCATCGCTAACATCACATACTTGGGACCTGCGGGTACTATCTATGGTTTATATGTACAAGTGAACGATACACTCAACAACATATTGAGTGTGAACTTCACATTATCAGTACTGGACACCATTAGTCCATTTTGGATAACACAACCCATGGATCAGATCCTGAGGTTTGGGGAAGCGCTAGGGTATCAGCTATGTGCTTCTGACTTAGCAGGTATTGTATTTTGGGAAGTAAGTGACGCGACAAACTTTGCCATCGATACAACGGGTTTCCTAACAAGTAACGGTATCTTAAACCCAGGTACATATGAGATAAAAATCACCATTTATGACCCCTCCAGCAATAGGCAAAGCGCCACCATCAATATCATTGTTATGCAGAGTGTCGCATCGTTACCAGTAATATTAGCACTTGTGGGTTGTATTGTGATTTGCTTCATAGCATTCGTACTTGTGGTTTTTCTCCCACGCCGTCATGAATCTTGAGTAATCAATATATGAGGAAATGTGATATGACAATGCCATTCAACCTGATTCGAAGTCACCGGGAAAAACTTCCACTGCTTTTTGTAATATTGTGTCTCATGGTAGCGCCTTGGATTGCTACTCACCCTCTATTGGATACCAGTCTTTTCGTAGCCCAGCCACACAATAGCAACATTCGTTCAACCCCCGCTCTCCTAGAGTCACCCTTTTCTAGGTCACCTTACATGTTGCCTCCCTCCGCTGGTCATGATGCTCTGTGGAACCAGAGTTATGGTGGACCCTCAGGTGATTATTCCTACACGGCGGTAGAATGTTCAAGCGGCGGCTTCACTCTCGCAGGAACCACAATGAGCTGCGGTACGTGTGATGTAGATTATTGGATGGTTCACACCGACCAATCAGGAAACCATATCTGGAACCAGACCTATGGTGGAGCTGGTCAAGATTACTGTTATTCGATGATTGAATGTACAGGCGGCGGGTTTGCGCTTGCTGGTACTACGGATAGCTTTGGTGCTGGCAACTATGATATGTGGTTGGTCCGCACCGATGCCGCAGGTAACCACCTGTGGAACCAGACCTACGGAACATCAAGCTGGGAAAGATGCGACACTATAGTTGAGTGTGTGGGTGGCGGCGTCGCTCTGGCTGGCTACACCTCGGTATCTGGGAACTACGATGCGTGGTTGGTTCGTACCGACGCAAGTGGTATCCACCAATGGAATCAAACCTTAGGCAGCCCCAGTCACGACTACTGCTACGGGATGACAGAATGTGGTGATGGCGGCTTCGCCTTAACAGGAAAGGTGTGGAGATCTGGCTATGACGCATGGTTAGTACGAACCGATTCTAGCGGGGACTACCTCTGGGACAAGTACTATGGTGGCTCCGATGACGACAATTTCTTTTCAGTGATAGAATACAGTGGCGGCGGATACGTAATGGCAGGGTATACGAAAAGCTTTGGCGCAGGAAACACTGATGTGTGGTTGGTGGGTACCGACACCAGCGGCAACCAGCTTTGGGACCAGACCTTCGGTGGTTCCCATCCTGATAGTTGCCGCCAGGTGATAGAGTCCAGCGCCGGTGGCTTTGCTGTTGCTGCTGCTACCCGGATTGGCAGTTATGATAATGGGTTTCTAATACGTGTAAAATCTGATGGTAGTCCACTCTGGACACATGTCTACGATGATATAGGGCCTGGTCCGTTTAACGGGATAGTAGAGTGTAATAGTGGCGGCTACGCCCTTACTGGACATACATACACTGATAGCAGTTACACGGATTTCTGGTTGGTAAGAGTGCCAGAGGATAACCCACCTACTTGGATAGAAATGCCAACTGACCAAACTATCGAGTTCGGCACCAATTTCCAATACGATCTGAATGCCTCCGATTCCTCAGGCCTTGACACTTGGTGGATAAACGATACTACTCATTTCACCATCACCGAACAGGGCGTTATCACGAACACAGCCCCCCTGACAGTGGGAACATATGGGTTTCAGGTAATGGTCAATGACACCTACAACAACATTTTGGCAGCGACCGTTATCCTGATAGTGCAGGACACTACGCCACCAATCTGGATTCAGACCCCCACAGACCAGGAAATAGTGTTTGGACAGTACTTCGAATGCCAGTTAAACGCCACAGACCTTGCTGGTATCGCTCTGTGGGTCATCAATGACACGACACACTTCGCGGTTGATGACTCAGGCTATCTAACAAGCACAGACCTCTTGGCTCCAGACTCTTACGGGTTAACAATTACCTGCTCTGATCCCTCCGGTAATCCCGTCAGTGTAACTATCACGATTACCGTTCAGCCATCACCGATGCCGCCAATTCCTGGGTTCCCCATTGAAGCAATTGCATTAGGAGTTACAGTGGCACTAGGACTCGGACTAGTTGCTCGTAGAAATCACTGTCAAAGGAAGTCTTGATCTGGCATTCTTCCCTCCCTTATCGGAGAGTCACTAGTTAATCAATATAGGGATCGTCTAGCTGGGGTAGGGTGAAACCCACTTCACTGACGAGATCCTGGATAGTCTGGGCGGCGCCAACCCATTTGACGTCCCAGGTTCCATCACTCAACCGGACTAGTTCGACATCGGGTAAATCACCGATGAGGTTGTGGTCCATCTCGATTATATCTTGATAAGCTCCGACGAGCCCGATGACGAGGTAGCTGTCGGCTGCTGAGGCTAGGTCGCCGATGGGGAAGCCCTTCCAGGTCTGTTTTTGCGTTGTTGCCAGGGGGAAGCCGTCCTTGGTGAAGAGGGGCTTGGCGCTGACGGGTGGATGATAGGTGGAGATCTCGCCATCCGAGTCGCAAGTAATATCCGTCAGCCGCACGAGGGTTTCTGGTTGCTTGTGGAGATGGCTGATAGGGATTATCGGGAAGTACTGTCCGACTAGAACATGGTCGCAGGCTCCGTTGAAGACGCTGAAGTTTCCGAGGAGGATATGCTCGGCTCGCATGAGATCCTTGGCGACGGACTCGCCCGTGTAGCCCTCGTAGTTGGGGCTTTGAACATATTTGCGGCGGAGCTGCTGTTTGATAGTACCAGAGAGCCGCTCATACTCCAAGAGGTCTGGTAGCTCCTTGTATAGGACACCAGTTTTCTGCCAGCTACGCCAAGCTGCCAACACTGCTAGGGGATCCTCGGTTTCTTCTAGGAGATTCGTTATTATCTTCTCAGCCTGTTCTGCTTCCTCTG
Organism: Candidatus Hermodarchaeota archaeon; assembly: GCA_965372125.1. Lineage (GTDB taxonomy): Archaea > Asgardarchaeota > Hermodarchaeia > Hermodarchaeales > Hermodarchaeaceae > YT-063. Next base: position 7,431 of record CBDVBC010000055.1, read on the forward strand.
GGAGAGGGTCTGGGAAGATGTGGCGTAGATCGAAGGTCCGTATCACAAGCATTGCGTAGAGAGCTGTGAGGCAGCGCCCTCCCTCAGTCATGATGTCAGGGTGGGGGTACTTGTCGCCGATGGTGTCCTTGAGAGATTTTACGAGGGCTAGGACATAGGATTCGATGACATCCGGAGCCAGATGGTTATCGTAGTTGATTGGTAAGCCGCCTCCCATATTGACAACCTTAAGCTGGTCAAGACCAAGGTCTCTGAGATGGGTGTAGACCCGGGCCATGAACTCACCAAAGGAGTAGATGTTCCCGAGGACCTGGCTACCCGGATGTCCATGAATC
>CBDVBC010000056.1:0-7763 GCA_965372125.1 Candidatus Hermodarchaeota archaeon
CATGAACACTATCGCTACTATGACGGCGACTGCTATACCAACGGCGAGAACTCCAGCGAGTAGTGGTACCTGCGGACCGGGAACCTGGCTCGGCGCGCCGAGGTCCACTGTAGTATTGTATAGATGATAAGCGTCCATCTTATCTTCTGTCGGGTCATCATAGATAGTCAGGGCTAATCGACTGGAGGCGTCGTAGACCGCCTCGAAAACTTCCCCTCTGTAGTCACTTGCGACCACACGGACGGCGTCTTGTCCCGAGTCCTGATGGATTTCCTGGGTGATGTTCTGGATGGTACCCGAAATCCATCTCGTGGGGTCTTCGAGCGGTGAACCAATCTCTGCTCCTTGAGCCAACCAGAAGGTGGTAGACGTAGTCTGCGGGTAGGTTCTGGTATGCGCCCCGCCCCACGGGGAACCATCATTCCATAGCCAGAACCGGAAGGTCGCGTCAGAGGCACCGACTGAAGTTACATTCATGTGAAGTTGTATCAAGGGCTGTCCCGTGTCGTCGAGCATGTGCTTGTATCGGTAGACCGCCGACGCACCCGCCTGTTGATAGACGGGGGTGTTAGCGGTCACTCCGGAAAGAAGGCAGGCGACGAACATCATAGCCACGAAGAATGTTGTCAATACTAGTTTCTTCAGATCTTTACTACCTACGCTCTAGATATAAACCTCTTGTATCACTGTATCATCAGCCAGGCATAGTTGTTGAAGTTCGGCACTGTACCCGTGTCGAACGGCGTGGGACCAGGACCCTGATATGTGGGCGTAACTTCTACTATCAGGTCGTCTATATTGTATACGGGAGCCAGAATAGATAAGTAAGGGTGTCCATTCCAGACTGCCCAATCGTTACACACCCACTCCTGGAACACCCAGATAGTCCCTGTAACTATCCATGACGCAAACATGTTGGCAGCCCAGCTCACGATGGCTGCTTGGAGGAAGACATGGAGCATTGTATTCTTCCCTTTGTTGAGCTTGTATTCCAAGTAGAACAACCCAGCACCGATAAGCCACATGGCGACTTGGGCTAATACTACCTCGATACCCTGTATCACTGGGTTCTGTGCCCATGGGTTTCCACATCCGCCTTCATGTACCGGCGCGGCTTGCCATTCCATGTATTGTTTATCAAGTGATTCGGCGCTGAAGATATAGGCGTCCGTGGTGTGGGTGAGGTGGGAGCCCCACTGCGTTCCTTCTTCACCTTCCATGTAATCTCTGGACGGTTCACCGTTGAAGCCAGCCAGTCCTATCTGGAAGCCACCCATTAGACAGTTGGCGAGTTCGCTTGTGAAGTCAAACGAGCCAAGACCTCCTTTAGAGAACGGGTTCCCCCTCCGTAACATGTCAATGTAATCCGTTACAAAGACCACGATGCCCAAAGCTATAGCCCATTGCCATTTTGTGTCTGGGGTCCAGTCCCTTTTCATAGCCAGCCCGACACCGCCTTCCTCGTAGTACATGGGTCCACTGTCTCCTTTGGCTCCGCCATGCTGTACTGTACCAGGCGACATGCCATGGGCATACATTACGAAATGCCCTACCCCGAGGCATAGAGGGGCGAGAACCGCGGCAAAGTAGAGCATACAGTTCTTGTTTCTGAGATCAAGCGTGCTCTGCGCCGTGTCCTTCAGCATCTGGACGGATGTGTGTCCAAGTATCCGATTCAGCCACGTCTCCTGTATCTTAGAGTCCTGATATGCCATGGTTGGTCCACTAACGGACCCGAGTTGGGTTTCGGACACCCTCTGCATCATCTCCCCAATGCCTCCGTCCATGGTATCCGCGGCAGCACCCGTCATCGCTGTTGGAACTTCGGCCTCTTCTGAACCCCCTACTAGAACCCTTGTCTTGACCTTGAACGCCCTTTTCATCGCTGCTACCTCTACCAACGTTCCGTCCGGCGCGAAGCCCATGGTTGCCTGCATCCGTGCCTGTTTTATCTCGAATCCCGTGTAACCAGCTTCTACCATGGCTTTCTCAATCAGATACTCGAAGACGTTATCTGCCCCCGATGCTAGGGTTGCTAGATAATGCTTGGTTCTCGGGTCTATATCGCCGAGGGGAGGACACCTAGGGTTACTCCTCCAGCCCTGCGTAGGATGATGTCTCAAGGTAGTACCAACGACGCCGTAGTTCCCCAGAATCCATTCTGAGGCTATCGGGTCAGGAGCGGGACCGCAGAGCCTGACTATCTGATCCCCCATCACTAATACTTCGCCTATCTGATGGAACAGACTTCCCTCCTCCGCCTTACGCAGGACCCCGGGAATACCCGTCAGTTCCGGTCCACTCGATGTAAGTGGTACGAGGTATCGCGATGCTTTCTGAATGGTGAGTTTAGCGTATTCTTTGGGTTTCTCGTAGAATTCCCGAAGCAGTGCCCTGTAACTGAACCTGTTCCCGTGTAGTATTCTTGCGATGGGTGCGGGGGTGAGTATGGCTTCATAGATGTCTATTCGCCGCCATTCTTCTTCGTATAGTCCCCAGCGGTTCCCGCAGTCCATGAACACGAGCACTTTGTTTATAACGCGGGCATGCCCGTGCAAGCCAATCGCCTTGTAGATATTACCTATCTGCGCGGGTAACGTTCCTGTAGTCGTGAGCTTGTCCTCATGCATCAGTAGCTGTGATATCTCTGCATTATCAGTTGATATACCGAATATGTATTTGTAGATTGTCTCAACCCCGGACAAACCCTCTATCGTACCAATCTCAGCACCTGGGTGCGCTTTGTTGTAGACACTAATCGCCTTCTTGATTCTTCCAAGGAACATTTTTAGGGGTGTCCCGTATGGTCCGAGCCGTATCTTGCCCACTTCGTCTGGAAACAGGTCCAGTTGTGGATACTCACTCCTGTAGTACTGGTGGATTCTGTTGCCCAGTTCAAACTGCATGAAGTTCATAATCTCACTGGCTTCGATGCCGCCGTCTGCCCCAGAAGCGTCTAGGGCATTGCATATCTCATGCGTCCTGAAACCTATTACCAGGTTCTCCTGTAGCTGCCGGAGGAAGGCTACCAGCTCCGCCGCCCACAGCCTACTCCCCGTTGGTCCCGCAGCGTCGGTACCGGCTAGACTGTGTACACTTTTCCCTTTACCCTTAAATGGGCCACCAAACGCAGTTATCAGAGTCTGGAGGAAGCCATAGTAGTATCCTATCGGGCGTTTCACGCCGTCTGGTCCCACGTGGGTGCGGGCCAGCCCGAACATCATGACGGGGTTCACAATGTGGCGGTTGTGGGTGATGCTGTCATAGATATCGTGGCTGCGTTGTAGCATGATTATGGTTCCGTCTCCCAGTTCCAGTTTGTAGACGCCGAGCTGTCGCATTAACCAGCTGGAGTCACCGCCCCAGCCCTGTTGTCTCACGTCTAATGCGTATTCGGTACTACCCATTGGAGTCACTACCTGACTACCAGTGCTATGATCGTAGCCATTATTCCATGTTATCTGGTCCCTTGCCTGAGCCACACTTGCCAGTATTATGTTCAGGGGATTAATTCGGTATAAACCGTAGTTGTTCTCTATTATCGCCAGTGGTTCCGTTACCATACTCGTTTTTAGGTCATGCTCCATCTCTTCTATCATCATGAGGTTGACCTCTTTCAGCCAAGGAGCGACCGTGGTTTTACCCCATCCCGTTGTCAATGTTTTGTGGAGCCGGTTTATCTTCGCCAGGTCCTCGTAGGTGAAATGCCCAGCATTCTCCCATGTGATGGTGTCTTTGAACCACTGGTCAAGCACGTCCTTCTGCGTTTTGTCTGGTTTTGTCCCTGAGCCATCGTATGAGACGAGGCTCGGGTCGGGCCAGCCAGGAAAACCTGGCTGATTTTCTACCCACGTCCCCATTTCGCGGTGGGAACCAGCCGCAGATAGAGCCCGCCACATCTGGTACCATCTCGAATACGTCTCCGCGTCGGAATGGGAGTCAAAACGATAGTTACCCAAACGCTCTGGGAAATATTTACAACTCGTCATAATTAATGATCTGATAGAGGCGAAGCGATGCTCCAGGGTGGCTCGGGTGTGCTTGACCGAGACCAGTCTAGTGACGGGCACCACGGCGACCTTCAGGTTATCCGCCGAGTCCACGCCCACAGTGTCCGTCCTCGCATAGTCGCGCATGTTGTGGAGGAATCGTAGGTCATCGTCTGCATGGACGTTACTAATCACCGAGTGTTCGGAGCCACTGTTAATTGTCGCCTTGCCGCTAGCGTCTACCACCACGGAGTCATGAGGAGCGATATTACCGAGACTCGGATCTCGCCCTGCGAATTCGTAATTTACGTCGTCCGTCCCCTTAGGTAGGGGGCATACAGTAAAGATTTGTTGATGGATGCGCTGGTCCTCCGCGCTTGTATCTCTTACCGTTGTTCGTTCTTGTGTAACTGGGTCCCTGTCGCTTAGGAGACGCACTATTCCTGCCTGTTTAATGACTCCGATTGGGTCAACGGGACTCACGGGGAGCATATCCGCAGGCACCCGATTGCTACGAGTCGGCGCCATGTTCTGGATACCCTTGATTCCAGCAGGGTATGTTGCCATCGCAACTATCTTCAAGGTGCCCGTGTCAATCCAGTACAGGGGCACACCTGAGCCGTCTTCCCTGCTCGTGATACACACGCATCCCGGGAATATCTTGTTCCAGACCTCCCTGTTATGCCTGATTTGCTGGATAGAATACCCTGCGTAATTTGACTCGTACTCTGGAACCTGTGGAGTATCGGGGTTCCCGTTCTGCCTCAAGAATAGCTCCCACCGTGCCTTGCTTATTGGGTGGGTGCGACTGTTCGGGTTATAGATGTCTACTGTGGGCGCCACATGTATCCTGACGGAGCCTGTGGAGCCTAGTCCGACCCGAGTGGGGTAGATGAACACCTTGTTGGTGCGGCACACTCCAAGGTTTGCCGATATCCTGTCACCATCAGTGAGAGTCAGAGTTCCTGAAGATGTTACGAAACTCAGTCCCAGGTTCTCTCCCTTTATCGACCTGTATTCACCGTTGAGTACGTCTATGGCTTCTATCAGGCGCCCCGTGTCGAACTCCTGGACGCACACGATTCCCAGCAGCGCCTCCTTCTCCACCATCTGCACGAGGTTCTTTACAGCTTGCCATTGAAGGATGGCGTCCCTCTTGTCCTTGTCGGTCATGTCCATGAACCGCATCACCACTCCATCCCCCGCTTGGTCATGCCTGAGCCTTCCCGCAGCATAGAATCCCCTCACCCCCCTCACAAAGGTGTACATGCCTGCGGGCATCCCTGCCATCATGGCGACCTCGTCGAAGAGGGTTTCGTTGTATATGTCCCAGAGAGCAGCAAAGGTCTGCACTTCAAGAGGCGTTAGTGTGGTGGTGCCGTGGACGTAGGACCGTGCCATGTCGTAGTAGTATTTGTCCTGTGCCTTCTGGATTATCTGGTTCAAGGCGGGTTCGACGGTCACTTTCCCGAGCAGCTCCACCGCCTGTTCACCCCAGTCCAGTACTCTCTTACTGATACCGAGGTGATCCATCTCCCGCGTCCATCGCTCCATCTGGAACGCCGTCTCGTTCAGCGCGTTCACGATTCCTAGTTCGCAGTTGTTGCCGTACTGGTTGTAGAACGGGTTCCTTCCGTTGGTGTCGCCTACACCGCCCCACCCCATCGGTATTATACCATTGTTGAACAATGCGTCTGAATATGAGTCACTGACGTCGGATATGTAGAGTCTCTGGACCATAGAGTCACTGTAGATCTGGTACCACTGACTGGACCTGAACATTCCGAAACCCGTATGAAAAACCGGAGCGCTCAGTATACTCTCTACAACGTATACTCCGTAACTCATTCCGATTATCACAGAGTCGGTGGCGGATTCGTATTCGACGTAAGGACTGCATGCCCAAATATACTCCGCGCTCGCCAGTCCGACGTCGGGAAGGGCGGGTAATATACCAATCGGACCTGGACCCAAGTTTGCGTATAATCCGTAGTGAACGAATTGTGATAATCCGACACTGCCTTGGTTCGCCCACCCGCTGATGATGCCACCTATCGCGTCTGCCGTGTCCTCCAAGTCGCCCTCCAGCGCTGTCTGGAACGCCCGCGTAGTATAATAGGAAAGGTCGTCCATGGGAGTTGAGGTAACCTGGTAGCCCCACATGTAAGGCGATTGACTTGGTCCGTATTGGTAGGCACAATCGTATAGACTGGTAACCAGGGAACGGGTAGCCATGAAAGCTTGGTCGAACAGGGGTATCGCCCGTTCGAAAATATTGGTTACGAAAAGATGCCCGGCGCAAGGCTCAGTGGTCTGTGAGCGTGTCCCCGTGCCTTCGGTGTTGAGTAGGTAAAGACCCTCCCAATTTTCTATTCCCGCTCCAAAGTCAGAAGCACTGTCCAGAAAACCATAGAGGAATATCTTTCCATCCCCTAGGTTTACGTCAGCGCTGGAATAGTAGTCGAATTGGTGGATGTCCACCACCTGCTTAATGTGCATAGCATCGGGCGTCGCGTCGGCGGAGAGTATCTGTATCTCATAGAGTCTGACTAGAAGGTCGGCCCTTCCTTCCTCGTCGGCTGCCTCGAATACCTTCGAGATATTACAGTCCACTTGAATGATTATCTTGAGTTCGTTGAACCCAGGCTGTAAGTAAGTCTTTTCGTCGAGTATATTAGATATGAACTGCTGTGCATAACCATGTCCTGACCTATCTCGATATAGTTCTACTCCATTGAAGACTATCCTTATCCTTACATCACAGTCGGGTTCCACAAGCGCCTCGTTGTCATATATCCAGTTATCAAGGTCTCCGCTTTCCATTCCACTAAGTCCGCCGAGAAGCTTCATGCCTCTGATTCCTATACTGGAAAACTCTTGTAAACCAGGACTGTATATCTGAGTTGTGAGATATCTTGTACCAAAGCCCGAGCCGAACGGAATGTTGTAGGGACCTTCCGTCCACCCAATTAATGATTGTTCAAAGCCGTTATCCTTCCATAACACTCCCAGACCGGGGTCGGTATCTGACACGAAACTACGTTGTGTATCCCATTCATGCTCGATTATTCCACCACTAAAGACTAACTCCACGTCGATACCACAGACGGCGTCGTACCACGTTGGGTCAAACATCACAATCTGAGTTGCGGTATACGAGACGTCCCAAACTCCAACCATTCCACCCGCATTCCAGTCAACTTGACTGGGACTGAAACCGATGGCAGACACTGATTGAGGTACTAGGTATTCATTGAAAACTAATACTCCTTCAAAATCTGTGGGGCTGCTGTCATACCATCTCAGGTGACAAGTAACTTGGGTGGAGTCCTCGGCGTCCTTGGTGAACCAAAGGAAGTAACCACTATCCTCAGCTGTGTCAATGGTCGGTACACCAAAGTCGAATTGTCCACCCTCACTCTGAAGGAATCCAGGACTCTGTCCTAGTCCACCCAATCCGTCGCCATTACCACCTATCGTAACAAACGCGTGTTCTAAACCTATTGACAAGTTGTAGAGAACCACTCCTTCCTCTAGGTCTACGATATAGTCTCCTAGTAGCGGGCGGGATATCTCTCTCTCGGTTTGTGCCCGCGCGCTCGGAGGCTGGACGAGAGATACCATGATGTTATCGAAGTATTGGACAAGGGATGAACCGTCCACCCCGATTCCGATACCCCCGCTGGTATAGGTGCCATCTGTCGCTTTCAGAGTGTCGGACTGGAATCCCGCCTGAATCCACGCCTGGAGTTCATCTTCGATACAACTTATACT
>CBDVBC010000057.1:0-7761 GCA_965372125.1 Candidatus Hermodarchaeota archaeon
GTGTATCACCCTCGAGGAGTTTCCCGGGTTCAAGTTGTTACACCTGAATATCCAACAGGAGCCCCGAGAAGAGTGTCCTCTCGTGGGGGTTCCCGTCGTTTCTGTTCTGAGTGCGGGGTCCAGATCGAGTTTGGGGATGAGTATTGCTATCGCTGCGGATCCGTGCTTCACTAGAATCTGCTGAGTTAGTGAAGTTTAAATTCTCTCAGTTAGGGGACTACCATACGGTCGCTTGATGCGGCTCTGGAAGCGAAATCTCTATTGATTCACTTTATAGAAAGAGGTTGAGCGGACAGGGTGAGGTGACATGATTTGGCTGTTCAAGATGCTATTGAATCCAATTTTACCTGTAATTGTGGGGCTCCGTTAGTAGTGTTGACCTTGGAGCGTACCCGGGACAATAAGGTTTCAGCTTTGGTTATTTGCCCCCGCCACCGTATCGGACAACCAATTATTCTTGACCATTCAGCCTTGAATATTTGGGCCCGAACTGTTGCCGACCGATTGTATCGTTGTGCTCTTTGCGGCCGAAAACTAGATCCAGTTGCTGTTAGTGCCTCCACCGAGTCTGAAGTTACATTCACACTTTCGTGTCCAAAGCACGGAATTCAGAATAATACGCGCAATGTTTGGAAGGTCCTGCACAAGCGTCTCCTCAATGAGGTGCAAGAACGTCGAGGGGTAAAACCTGTGATCGAAGAATCTCCCAAGATTCCGCCAATCGAAAGTGGGGCTGAAGAGGGGGTTCCTCCAGCTAAATCCAGAGGTTTTGAAGAGCCGGTTCCAAGGTTCTGTGAAGAGTGTGGGAACCGTTTCCGACCTGGAGACACCTTCTGCCTGAAATGCGGCGCAAAGCTGGATTAAGACCCTTACCAGAAGAGGGAAAGATTGGAAGAAGGGCTTGGGTGCCTGTTATGAAAACACGGCTTGTTGTTTTGATTTCGTTCTTGTTTATCGCATCATTCACCTTAAGCCTGTGGACCACACCAGCTACTTCATCCACTATGAGGGATATCCCTGACTGGCCTACAGAGCAGCTGCGGATTCTCTTCATTCATCACTCCTGCGGCGAAGCTCTCTGGCAAACGAGCTCTGATCTTTCAGGAGAGCTAGACGCCATCAACATCCAACCCCACGATGCCACTTATGGAGACACTATCGGTGATGATACTGACGTGTGCCACTGGTTTCCGAAGTTCCGTGACCAGCTCAGCCTGATACTGACCTTCGAACACTCAACTGACACCTATTATTTACCGAGTAGCGGAATCGTCAACGACATCATAATGTTCAAATCCTGTTACCCCGCATCGGATATTTGGGGAATGGGAACTGGACCTGGCGACCCGGAAAGCTGTGACCAGACCGTGGTAAATTATCAAGCAACATACAATGCGCTACTAGCTATCTTTCGGGCAAACCCAGATACACTCTTTATTCCGATGACTGCTCCTCCCTTGAATCGTGATGGTGGCTGGACACCTGAGAACGGCGGGAACGCTAGCTACTTCAACCACTGGCTGGTGGACGACTGGGCGCCCACTGACACGAACATCGCTGTCTTTGACTGGTTCCACTTCCTCGCAAACGAGACTGATTTTGCGGCAAAAGACCAGTACGTCGATGGCTCGGATAGTCATCCCAATACTCTGGCTTGTGAGGAGACAACAACCGTATTCGTTGACTGGATTGATGACATGATTGTTCGCTGGCAGAACGGAGCCTCCACGACAACCACCACCGACACAGATGACACGACTACTCCTCCGATTCCGGCAATACCAGGTTTTCCATGGTTGGCGGTAATCCCGGCTTTAGTCATCGCACTTGGTCTAAGTATCAATAAACGAAAGGTGTCTTGACTCATCTGTGGAGATAGCGGTCCCATTCATAGTCGGTGACCGATTTTAGGATATATTCTTCCCACTCTGCTAGGTGAAGATTGTAGTAAAGTGTGCAGAACTCTTTTCCTAGCAGCCTTTGCAGGATTGAATCTTTCCGGAAGGCTTGGAGCGATGCGTGGAGGGTTTGGGGGAGACTTTTTACTCCCAGTTTAGCTCGTTGCCTTGCTGATAGCTTGTAGAGGTTTTCACTGATGGGATGCGGAGACTCATGTTTATTGTCAAGCCCATCAAGGCCTGCAGCACTGAGGGCTGCCAGAAGAAGATAGGGATTGGCTAGGGGATCAGGTGAACGGAACTCCACTGCCGCACCTTCAACCTCAGTGAAGAGAGGGACCCTGACAAGGGCTGAACGGTTCATGTAACCCCAGGCGATGTGTGTAGGAGCCTCAAAGTCTGGCACCAAACGTTTGTAGGAGTTAATGGTGGGGTTTGCTATAGCGGTTATCGCCGCTGCATGATTGAGAAGCCCTGCAACAAAGTAGTGCCCTTGATTTGAGAGCGATCCATCAGACTGGCCTAGAAGGTTTCTACCATTTTGCCATACCTGCATGTGGCAGTGAAGACCGCTACCTGCCTGGTCAGGGAAAGGCTTAGGCATAAAGGTTACCTCGATACCGTGATGTGCTGCGCGCCGACGTACCAGCAGTTTAAAGAGAACCAAGTTGTCTGCGGCCCTACTCAAATCAGCGAAGTCTATCTCGATTTCCTGTTGTCCTTCGCCGAGTTCTGAGTGCAACCACCGGACTTCAATCCCCGCCGCACGCATATCAAGCGCTGTCTCTAAGAGCAGGTCACCCCCCTGATTCCGGGGGAAGAGGTCCGCGTATGTAGCGTCATCCAGGGGTTCTCCCGTTTCTGTGAGATAGTAGAATTCTGGTTCCAGTTTTACCCGGACAGAAATCTTCCTGGCAGCAAGCTGTTTTATCAGGTGGTGAAGGATAGAACGTGAAGAGAGGGGATGAGGTTCAAGATCCCCCTTTGAGCTTCGCCGGAAAACGTTGGTAAAGACACAGGCACGGCGAGGAGAAGCCCCGGGTAACTCGAAAACCGTGGATACATCAGGGACGAGGCGTATATCCGAATCAGAGACCTGCTTGAGACCCCGAAGCGAGGAGCCATCCATACTACTAGTTGGAATAGGCATTGACCCATTGATAAGGGGTTCCACCGAGTCCACAGGGCTAATCGGTACAGTTAACCCTTTGAGCTGCCCAAAGATATCAACAGTAAGCAACTCGACGAAATTTATCAAGTCCCTGTTTCCGCTTTCAGATGCAGAGCGTTTAGCCGACATCGCCAGAACTCACCATAATTAGATAGGAGAGGAAACCGGGGGCTTCTTCTTTAAAAGTCCTTTTTAAACGCAGAATTAGTGAGTCTAATTATAATCCTGCAAAAGAGCATATTTATTATCCGACCTAACGAGCACGTATACCTTGGTATGTAGTGATTCGCGTATTGCTATTCCATCAGTGATTCGAGTTCCTTTAGGAACTCCTCTGCCTGCTTCATCCCCAACGCCCAGAACTCGGGGGTTGTTATGTCGAATCCTAGCTCTGCACCCATCTCCCGGGGTGACTTGGTGCTACCAGACGCCAGCAGTGCCCTCAGCTTAGGTACAAAGGCGGCTCCCTGCTCCTTGAATAGCCGGTAAAGCGCAAATACAAATAAGTTGCCGAACACGTAAGGCCAGTTATAATATCGAAAACGCGGAATATAGTAGTGCACCTTCATTGTCCATTCCCAGTCCAACTCTGGTAGCCATTCGACGGTGTCGCCGTACATTTTGTCGCGTGCCTTGGTCCAGTATTTGGTGATTGCTTCGCCATCTAGGAATTCGCCGCGTTGTGTTGCTTCGTAGAGCCAGGTTTCGAAGAAGAAGCGTGCAGAGACCTGAAAAACGGTCATTCCGAATTCGTCGAGTATCTTGGCTAGGACCTCCTGTTTTTCAGCGGGTGTCTTTGCCTGGGAGATGAGCTGCTCGGCAAGGAGAAGTTCACCGAAGATACTGGCAGTCTCTGCGACTCCAAAGCTGATATCTGTATTTAGGGGTGACTGTATTGCGGACATGAGGACGCTGTGAACCGCGTGACCGTTCTCGTGGGCGAGTGTAAAGACCTCTCCGATTGCGCCGTTGAAGCTAATGAGGATGAAGGCGGAGTTCCCGGATAGCCAAGAGGCACACCAGGCACCAGATGATTTACCCTTTCTTACCTGTGCGTCTATCCTTCGCTTTTCGAACATGTGGTCTACGATGTCGGCGAATTCTGGGTCGAAGGATTTGTATGATTCTGTGACGAGGCTGCGTGCTTGGTCCCAGGTGAAACTACGATCCGGCATGTCGGGGAGGGGTGCGAGGATGTCATAGTTGGCTAGTTTCGGGAGCTTCATCAGACGGGTTTTCAGGCGAAGGTATCGCCTATAGAGATCCACATGTTTCTCCACCGTGCCCATCATGGCTTTGATTGTTTGTTCGTCTACATCGTTGTCGATAATGCTCTGAGTCAGGGGGGTCGGCCATTTGCGAAGCTTGCAGGTTTCTAGGTGGTCGCCGAGGATTGCACGGAGGGCGCTAGCCCAGAGGATCTCATCCTCTCCTAGTTTGGAGTAGACGACGCGATTAGCCTCCCTTCGGAGGTGCCGGTCAGGGTGCTCGTAGAGGGCTGTAATCTCTCCGTAGGGCATCGTCTTTAGTTTGCCGTCGACTTCGATTTCGAAGGCGCGGGTGGTGAGCCAGTCCTGCTGCAACCGGGAAAAGGAGTCTATGCCGAACCGGTCTTTTTGGATTATCAGGCGCTCCTCCTTCTCTGATAGGATGTGGGGCGCTCTGCGCAGAATCACTTCAAGCATGTGCTTGTATTCTGATAGTGTTGGATTGTCGACTAGCTCTGGGTTTTTGGTGAGTAGTTGAGTGGCTTCAATCATGGCAAAGGCTGTTTCCTGCTGTATCTTCATCTCGGCTTTGCGGCCCAGATCACTGAGCTGCTTTGCCTCTGGGTCCAGCGAGTTCGCCGCATACTTTAGCCTCGCGTACTTGAGTACCGGCTCTCGTTCCAGCAGGTTTTTCTCTATCCGCTTTAGGAGCTTCAGTAGTCCCTTAGCGTCCAGCGAGGTAATCTTGCCTCTGAAGTCCTTACCCAGTTTTTCCGCCTCAGCGACCAGTTGGTCCATCTTGGTTTTCAGGTGCTCAATATCCGTCGAGTCAACTAGTGGGCGGAGACTCCACGCCATTCTGCTCTCAGTCATAATGATTCACTCCACTGCCTTCTTTGGTCTAGGCTAAAAATTGAGTGGTGAAACAAGCCTTTGCCCCCTTTTCCGGTAGCGATAGAACAATAAGGTGAGGGACGAAGAAGAGCATGGGTACACGTTGCCCAATAATCTAGTTGAGAAGGGAAACGAAAACTAGGTGAGACTTTCGGTGCCGGGAACAGAACACTCCTCTGGTAGGGAAACTCAAGATTCGGAAAAGCAAAGTAGTTATGTTTTGAAGATACTTGTGCTCGGAGTTACTGGTGTGGGCAGGAGGAGTCTCATCCGACGCTTCATAGGGTACGACTTTTACGAAAAAGGTTACTATCGGCTCACAGGAACCTCCTTTGGCGTTTGCCAGCTAGAGTTTGGCGACAGCATCATCGCCCTCCAGTTGTGGATGCTTGGTTGCGAACCTTGGTTTCAAAGCCTGCGGGAATCCCATTATCGTGGACGTGTTGGTGCAATCTTTGCCTTTAGCGTGACTAGCCGTGCCTCCTTCGAGAGTATACCCGGTCTTGCTAAGGAGATACTGCGCTCCCAGGGTCTGATCCCTACAGTTTTGATTGGCAGTAAGGTTGACCTAGCGGAGGAGCGGGTTGTCAGCTCAGAGGAGGGACAGGCACTCGCTGAGCAGCTGGGTGCACACTTCATCGAAACCAGTACTACCGATGACCGAAAGATACTCGCTGTTTTCCAGTACCTTGTCGAGGATATCATCAAACCGCAGGGTCCCCGGAGAACCCTTGTACGGATTCCGCTAGCAACGGCACCTCAACAAGAGGCGCCTCCTTACCGCGAGAAGACGTTACCTACAAAGGTTACGGAGCCTTCAAGTGAGGACGAGCTTGTTAGCTTATCAGAGGCGAGCCTGTCACAGGAAGAATTCGACGAACGGGTAACCAGGATGCTAGAGCAGTTGGGCAGGGAGGAAGGTGACTTGATGTATGACTATCTTAGGAGCCTAAGTGCTGCAGGTCACCGGGAAACAGTAATACATCGCTTACAAAGCCTTCAGGAAGAAAAAACACTCAAGCCTGAACGGCCTCCACTAATCGAGGAGAAGATGCAGGCAGGGGTCATAGAATCCATCAGAGGGACAGACACAAGGCTAGAAGAATTGGATGACGGGGAAGTAGCAAGCCTCTCCAGAGAAGAATTCGACGAATTGGTGACCCAGGCACTAAAAAGGCTGGGGCTTGAGAAGGATCAAGTGATGCATGAATACCTACGGAGCCTAAGCGCCGCAGGCCACCGGGAAGTCGTATTACTCAAACTACGCACTCTCTAGGCAAGTTTCAACACAGGATTCTAGGTGGTGACAGAGGTGATTCCAAGGGACCATCGCCAGGTCTTACAAAGATTGTAGCGAAAGCTCCCAACATCAGACGAGGAGAGTGTCAAACTTATATCATACTACGCTCAGTATCAATCACCAAGAATCTTTGAGGGAAAACAGATTTCTCCAGAACCTTCGCTAACAATCAGAAGAGTGGCAGACTATTTCGATGGCCTCCGAGAGTTTGCGTATAAAACGTTCAGTTTCGGAAGCGGAGTGGAGGACTTGGAAATCGATTCATGGATCAAGGCAGCTCAAAGGCTTGGGGAGGTTCCAGCACCAACGACTAAATGGTTGCAGCACCTAGTAAATGTGATTGGAGGCATTAACAGCTACCTTCAAAATTTGGAACGATGGCAACGACACCTAGACAATGTCCTTTCAAATCTTCGGTTCACAGAAGAACAGCGCCTACAGACTATAGAGAACATAAGACCTTTTTTAGAAGGACAAGATTTCGACTTAGATTACTTGCATTGGGTAGTCTCGGATGCCACAACAGAGCTTACGACATTGATAGATCAGACTGAGGAATTGGCTCTGGATTACGCTTCAATCCTTGAAGGAATTAGGGTCCTTGAATGCGAGCACCTAAAATCTGGATTTGTGATTGTAGAGGGTTTCTCTGAGGAGTTCCGTCAAAGATTCTACAGACTTTTAACCCAAACCCTAAACAAGGCATACAACTCACAGAACCCAAATCAGATTAAAAGACTCATCGCCGAGTACATTGATTTTTTCGTACGCATACGCACCAGCCAATCCTTCTTAATTGCCGCTGACGGTGCACCCATCGGATTTGATACACAAGAGTTGAAACACCGAATTAGCTTGTTTGAAAATATTGAGGAGTGGAAAAAAGGTATTGAGGAGCTGGTGAATCTTCGTGCAAAAATCTATGTTCAATTCATCAGGCACGGATTCACGATTCTTTCAGCTATTCTACAAAAGGGGCGAAATCGCATTCTATGGTTACGGGAATTTCTCATTCATCCTGAAAAAAAGGCAGCCACCTTCTTCCCACCCACCTGCGATTGTGGTATTTTGCAGATGGGCATAACACAAGGACTAGAGCAGTTAATTGAGGTCAAAGAGCAAGTCGTTCTTGCCCAATCCCTACTTAACGATAAAACCCTCCTTCTTGTACTCGACTACCTCAACTCGCCTCCACTGAGAAGATTCTTAGACGCTGAGCTAAAACGGACAGAATTATTCGATAAATATTCAGTAAAATTCGAAAAGCGGCTTGAGGAAATTCAAGAGCAC
>CBDVBC010000058.1:0-7738 GCA_965372125.1 Candidatus Hermodarchaeota archaeon
GGAATCCACTCGTGATGAAAACTTCATCTCCGAGCGAAACAGCTCTTCCCCGAATGTGTGCATTACTGCGAATATATGACATGTTTCCCATCGAGAATAGAGCATAAGGTTGAATGTCATTCTCATCACCACTCAGAGAGGATTCCCCAATTCTGACTCGTTGGCTTCGGAATGAACAACCCTTTCCGATTCTCGCAGCTGATTCGAGTACAAGTTCTCTAGCCACGATTCTTGTATTAGGACCGATGTGTACATCATCCCTAATTTGGATTTGTTCAGCAATTATTTTCGTGCTCTTGTGAATCTTGACACCTTCTCCAATCTCTGCACCTTTTCTTCGTAAGCGAGTTATTATTGCCGAGTCTGCACACATTTGTCAACCACTCCTACGTCACATATAGAAACCGCCGTTGACGTGAATAATCTGACCCGTGATGTATGCTGCGTCCTGCGATGCGAGAAAGGCAACTGTAGCTGCTAATTCCCTCGGGTGCCCGAAACGTCCTATCGGGATTTGTTGAAGAAGCGTATTCTGTATCTTTTTGGGCAGTTTCTGTAGCATACCAATATCGATGTACCCTGGTGCAACGACATTGGCAGTGATATTGTGGCGTGCTACTTCTCGCGCCACAGATTTTGTGAAACCGATAACCGCAGCCTTCGAGGCGGCGTAATTCGCCGCTCCGATAACTCCTGTGCAGCCCACAACTGAACTGATGTTTATAATACGCCCCCAACGGTTAGCTCGCATTGCGGGAATTGCTTCTCGCGTACAATAAAAGGTGCCTGTTGCGTTGACTGCAAGTACTTTATTCCACGTTTCGTCATCCATCCGCCTAACAGTTGCATCAATATTGATGGCTGCATTATTCACTAGAATATCAACCGAACCCAATTCAGATTGGATTGTGTGAAACATTTCACGAACTGCAGTAGGGGTCTTTACATCAGCTTGAACCGAGAGGGATTTGCGACCCATTTTAAAGATTTCAGAACAGACCTCCTCCGCGCCTTTCGAGGAAGTGTTGTAGTTCACGACAATGTTAGCTCCCCTTCTAGCTAAGCTTAGTGCAATCTCACGGCCCAAAGCTCTCCCAGCGCCTGTAACCAATGCATTTTTTCCCTCAAGGTAAAGCAAGGTGTTATCACCACAACGACTATTACAAGTATTGGTTTAAATGTTCGACTAGGGTTGAATACTAAAAAGTATCGCACATAGATGTAAGCTACACTGTCTGGGTTCCTGTTCTCTTCATTATCTTACACCTGACTACTTGCATATTGATTAAACCTTAACGAAAATTACTAATATTGGTTTAATGTTCCACGAGTAGGTACTAAAACAATATTGGTGCATCTCTGTTAGCACATCTGACAATCCCTAAGATTTAGGTTTCTGGTAGTTGTATTGGTGTTTGTAGAATGAACTTCAAGAATGTATTACTGCTATCTGCTCATCCCGACGACGCAGAAATTGGTGTTGGAGGAACAGCTCATTTTCTCTCTAGAAGGGGTGCACAAATAGAGCACTTGGTGTTCAGTAAATGTGCAAAGAGTTTACCCGAGGGTATTACTGAGAAACAACTTCTCGCGGAGTGCCGAAGTGCTGATGAAATTCTAGGCATCAGCAAAACTACTATTCTGGACTTTCCTGTTCGGCGCTTTAATGAACATCGTCAAGACATCCTTGAACTTCTCTGGGAGAAACGCCAACAAAACTATGATCTCTTGATCTGTCCTTGGCCCTATGATACCCATCAAGATCATCGACAATTAGCTGAGGAAGCGGTGCGTGCTTGGAAAAGAGCCCTCCCTACTATTTTGTTCTATGAAATTCCCGCTAATTGTTTGGGCTTCGCCCCTAATTTCTTTTTTATTCTAAAGAAAGAGAATGTCGAAGCAAAAATTAAAGCCCTCAATCAATACCAAAGTCAAATTACTCGTACTCCAGAATATTTCTTGTTGGATAACTTTCGTGCTATCCTTACCTATACTGGAATGCTTGTCGGTGAACCATTCGCTGAGGGTTTCAGAATGCATAGCGGAACTGTCCGCTAGGGTTTCCACTTTTCACCTTAGAATTTTTTCATACCTTGTAAGTAGGGTTTGGATGATTTTGTATGCAGCCCGCCCGTCTCCAAAAACTGGTGGGCGTTTACTACGAGGCCAGAACTCCAAGATTCCATGCTTTACTCTTTCAAAGTCGAGGCCTACTGGGAGCGTCCAACCTGCATCAACAGTTTCCTGCCAAACGGGGAAATCAAGAATAGTGACACATGGTACTCCCAAGGAATAAGCTTCTTTTTGTGTGCCACCAGAATCGGTGATGACTTTCTTTGAATATTTAATGAGACTTAAGAAGGGAAGGTATCCAAGTGGTGGAGTCACCTGTATGTTAGAGGGAACTTGAAGTTGTTGCAATGTCTTCTGAGTTCGGGGATGGGCAGGGAAAAGGAATTGTTCTTTTGTGCTAGCTAGTGTTTCGAGAAGGCGATGGAGCGTAGCCGGGTTATCTACATTTTTGCCACGATGTAGAGTTATTAAGCAATATTCTCTGGGTTTCAGGCTGTACTTGTCGAGGTGGGAGTCGCTAATCCGTTGTTCTGCCCAACGCAGTGTGTCATACATAACATCTCCCGAAAGAACAGCGCGATTAGTAGATTGAATATTCGCATATGTACTTCTTGTGGGGGAGAACAGAATGTCAGCACAAGTTTCTGCTAAAATCCGATTTAGCTCTTCAGGATGTTGGTAATACCCTGTGCGAATACCTGATTCAACGTGTCCTACCATAAATCCACATTTCTTAGCTCCTAGCGCTGCACCTACAGTAGCATTGGTATCACCATACACAAGCACAAAAGCTGGCTTTGACAGGGTTTGTAACACCTTCGCCACTCGCTGAATAGTCTCTCCAATCTGGTATGTGTCACTGCCGGATCCCACTTTCAAGTAATGGTCTGGTGCTGGAAGTTCTAAATCTTCGAAGAAGACTTGAGATAATTCATAATCATAATGTTGCCCGGTGTGGATAATAAAGTGTTCAAGGTTTTCCTTCTGAGCAGCTCGAAAGATTGGTGCTAATTTCACCAGGTTTGGTCTTGTACCAACAATCGAAACGAGCATTTCAGAGTCCTCCTCTTCCACAGAATCATATATTGTTGCCACTAACAACGAGTGCCTAATATCCCCTTCACATAAGCCTTTTGCAAAGAATATTTTAAAATTAATACATTAAGACTAAAATGCTACGGAGAATATAAGAGAACACCTTATGAGGAGATATTAGTGCGAACAGACGACATACTCCAATCCTTTAGAAAATCCGCATTATTCATTCTCATCATATTCCTCGAGATAGTCTATCTTCTTGCTTCCTTATTCCCAGTTGCACCAGTACTAAGGGCAATTCTTGCATTCCCCTGTCTTTACATCATACCTGGTTTTGTGTTATTAGTAACTCTAGGGGGTACTAAGAAGAGTCTGACAAAACTAGTCATCCTAGGATTCTTCATCTCCACTGTAATGATGGTTGTAATATCTTCGTTATTTATGGCTCTAAAGCTAGCTCAAATTCCCTTATCTTACTCCTCTACAATGGTTCTTCTAGTGCTACCATTAACCCTATTCAGTATCATTCGAAAGCGGGAAATTCAAACTACTCAAGTAGATTCGGTGTTAGTGGCGTCTGCTCTTTTACTAGTCATCCCTTTGCTTTGGTATTTCAGTCAATTGCCTCGATTCTTCGCTCCTGACGAAACAACCTACATCTCGCACGCTCTGCTAGGCATTCTAGACATTGGAGTGCCTCCCGCACAGAATCTAGTGATGCCTGACACAGGCGTGTTAATGGCCTTGATTCAAGGACGCTATTTCTGGATCTATCTTCTCCTGTCCTTCGTTGCCTCGACAGGGCTGAATGTCTTGAATGCAGGTCTGTTAGGCATCTTCTTCCTTGTTATGATTGCTTTAGCTTCTTCTTTTCTGGTTGAAAATAAGTGGCTGCGTTTCGCTACCTTTGGTGTCGTTCTCATCAATCCTCTCCTCTTCATTTTTTCAGCTACAGCTCTAAATGATTTAGCAATCGCGTTTTACGCAGTATTCGCTGCACTCTTTTTCGTAAAAGCATTTCAGAAAACTAACACAACTCTGTCCATCAGTACAACGAGCCTGTTCTTCGCACTTTTAGGTGTCATAATTATCGCCTTTGTAAAAA
The DNA here is from genome assembly GCA_965372125.1 of Candidatus Hermodarchaeota archaeon. Classification (GTDB taxonomy): domain Archaea; phylum Asgardarchaeota; class Hermodarchaeia; order Hermodarchaeales; family Hermodarchaeaceae; genus YT-063. Next base: position 4,217 of record CBDVBC010000058.1, read on the forward strand.
TCAATATACTGATTATTGTAGGAATGTGGTTAATTTTAATCGTTGTTTTGGTTCGGTACAAGCTATACCGAATCAATCTGAAATACAAGCTTCTCCTTATTGCAGCAGTACTCCCCGTTCTCATCTATGAATTATGTTTAGATATACCCTATGTAATATCACAACGGATTCTTGGAAACCAAGTTCTTGCAGGAGTATTTGAGCAATTTCTGTTCATAAGCCCAGCCTCTAAAATAACTAACTGGTTTATTCCTCCTTTGTGGGATACAGCAGCTCCCACCCTATTCACTAGGACATCAATAGAGTACATTGAGTATTTCTACACCCTTCTGTCACCGGAAACCCTAGGATTGCTTTTTTCTGTAATTATCTTAGTCTTGCCCATTCTTATCCTATCACGGAACATGCACCGAAAAATCAGGGTAACCCTTCTATCCTCACTAGTGATTATTTCTTTTTATTTGTATTATTTCGATTCGCTCTCCTTAATCGTCCCTAGCGATATCAACCGCTATTCCCTGTGGATGATTCCTCTTTGGATTCCACTAACGTTTATGGTACTGCAGGATTTCAAAGACAGCCCACGCATGTGGAATCTTCTTCTAATCATCACTGGTATGTTCATATTATTACATCTTAATACGATTCTTGTTTATGAGCAGGGGGGTATTCTTGTAGGATACGCGTTGCAGTATCGACTATGGACAACAGGAGTTCTCATAATCCAACTACTTTCCTTTACACTAATCCTCAGTCTACTCTTCTTTCAAACCATTCCAATCAATACGCAGTCCATCGTTAGATTTCAAAAAATAGTGAAAATCGTTGATATCAAGACAGCCGCCTTGACTCTTATGCTACTCATCTTAGTTCTCAATAGCGCATTCTTCAACGCAATATCACTGCGAAATACCTCTCTCTACCATGACCACGGCTTTGCAGAAATCAACGAAGTTATCACTGATTCTCTGGATGGAGAAAACCTTGTTTTCTCTAACAATTACATATTCATGAGGCCCTATGTAGACAACACCCTGTTCAGTCAAGGTTTATTCTTGCCACCACCAGATACAAAGGAGGAGTTCCTGTCAATGCTCCAGGTCATCCCCAATAACTCCCTTGTCCTCATAAGTGATGACAGTAGCACTACGTTGTACGAATACGCTAACACATACATCAAGCAATACGCCTATGTTGACTTTATCACTCCAGAAGTAAACAACCTCTTAGATCTTACAAATCTAAACCTCACAACCCCTAATTTAGTAATGTCCTTTGATGACGCTAATGAAACTACGGTGCTTGACCAAAGTGGCTTTGAAAACCACGGTCAAAATTATGGAGCTGAACCAACTGTAGGGCTCGTAGGTAATTCTTTACAGTTTAAAGGAACAGGATATGTCTCGGTTCCAGACATCAGCCAACCTAACCTTAGTATCACAATCAGCTTCTTTGCACTATTTGATACAGACGAACCAGTCACTAATCATATCATTATCTCCAAGGGATACGCACCATCAACAGGCTCTTTCACTATCTTTTTGTATGCTGGCTGGATTTACTTCTCCCTTGGAGGGATTGCTTCTCATGGTATTAGAGCAGCACCTTATCTAGGCACTTGGCATCATTATATCTTCACCTATGATGGCGAAAAAATGGAAATACTCGTCGATGGTTCTCCTATGGCCTCAAAACCAGCAAGTGGCGAAATCAGGGATTCTCCCTATGATTTAGAAATTGGCCGGGACAGCGAACATCAAAATGATTATTTTATAGGTCAACTAGATTCGCTGCAAGTCTCGTACAACACCCTAAATTACTCAGCAATGATTGAACTGTTCTTCTCATATTATGCCTCTCGGGTCCAATCTCTTTCGTTACCAAATGGACGGGCTGGTGTCTTCCGAGTCTTCAAAGAGGTTGAGAGTGGGGGCTCAAGTATCAATATCACTGAAACGGCAATTAGTGTCGATGATAATCGAACAGTACAAATCAGATTGTTTGTCGGTTCTGCTATTGAGGTAAATATTACGCTTCTTATCGCTACTGAACGCTTTACTAAGGTCTATACAACACCCTTGGTTGCAGGTCTGAACTACTTGGAACTTGAGTTTGAGCATATCAGTGATCCAATTTGGCGTGGAGTCGGTGATCCCTACTGGCGACATATGTCCCAAGTGAGACTAATAGTGCTGGAGAACGGTACCCTAATTCATAGTATCCTCCTTCTTGTTCACAATCCAGTGTTAATGAATACCCTCCTTCTGTCAGTGTTCTTAGGACTTCTTGTTGTTAGTCTTGTTCTCACCTCCATTAAACAAAAAACAATGGATACCCTAAGGAAAATATTCAAAGCTACTCTATCGAAAACTGATTAGACTTATATGATAGTCAGGTCTCCCAATCTAACCCTGAATATTGCTATTGAGGGCAGAATAAATTGGACTGGCTTGATTCACGTGTTTTAGTAACTGGCGGTGCTGGCTTTATCGGTTCTTCACTTGTCCGCAAGCTTCTATCAATGGGCTGTGCTGTGCGTGTCGCTGATAATCTTTCTCGTGGAACAAGGGAAAATATCGCAGAGGTTATCGATAAAATCGAACTCCTAACAACGGATTTGACTGAGCAAGAAAACTGTGACAAAGCTTGTGAAGGAATGGATTATGTTTTCCATCTTGCAGCTAGCGTTGGTGGCATTCAATTCATAAAAAGAGAGAATGTTGGAGGATTGACGCCCAGTATTCAAATGAACACCAATATGCTCGAATCAGCTCGCAAAATGGATGTCAAACGCTTCGTTTTCGCCAGTTCAGCCTGCATCTACAGAGAGCGCCTTGCTGAACTCAATCGCTTCAAAGAATCAGATGCCATCCCCGCCAATCCCGCCACTACCTACGGCTGGGCAAAATTACTCGGTGAAATTCAATGCAGCGCATACTATGAGGATTACGATTTTCAATGCTCTTCAGCCCGTATTTTCAACGCATACGGTGAAAGAGAGAATCTTAATCCTCGCTGGAGTCATGTCATCCCATCTCTCATCCGTAAAGCCATTCTATTTCCTACAGAGGGATTCACGATGTTTGGTGATGGTAGTCAGGAACGTGCCTTTCTCTATGTCCAAGATTGTGTTGATGGATTGATTAGGTTCATGGAGAAGCTAACTAAAGCAGAAGCCATCAACCTAGGCTCTAACGATCTTGTCTCAATCCGTGAGCTGGCTGAACGTGTAGTCAGAATATCGGATAAGGACATAATCATCAAATGGGATACAACCGGCCCAACCGGTACAAACAGATATTGCGCTGATCAGACGCTTATGCGAAAGGTGTTGGATTGGGTACCTAAAACCACTTTGGATGTGGGTTTACAGCGAACCTATGAATGGGCTAAAGGTGTTCTCAATGTGGAGTAGTAATAAGATATTGGTTACTGGTGGCGCTTCCTTCATCGGCAGCCATCTGGTCGATAAGTTAGTTTCGATAGGAGCCGAGGTAGTCGTAGCCGATGATTTCTCCAGTG